>DATKCB010000117.1:0-3706 GCA_035513495.1 Planctomycetaceae bacterium
CCTACGGATTCTGGCCCGCCCAGTCCGACGGGGACGACATCATCCTCTACGAACCGGGAACCGAGACCGAACTGATGCGGTTCCCGATGCTCCGCCAGCAGTGGGAACGGAAGGGGCAGACCGATTTCCGGTCGCTGGCCGATTACATCGCGCCCAAAGAGTCGGGACGGATGGATTCTCTCGGAGCGTTTGCCGTCACGGCAGGAATCGGAACCGACGAACTCGTTAAAAAATTCGAATCCGACCACGACGACTATTCGGCGATCATGACTAAGGCGCTGGCCGACCGCTTGGCCGAAGCGTTCGCGGAATGTCTGCACCAGCAGGCCCGTAAGGATTGGGGCATCGAAGATACTTCACTCGCGAAAGACGATTTGATCGCCGAGAAATATCGGGGCATCCGACCCGCGTTCGGCTACCCCGCCTGTCCCGATCACACGCCCAAAAAGCAACTGTGGGATCTGCTGGACGTCGAGCAGAACACCGGCATGACGCTGACCGAACACATGGCGATGTGGCCGATGGCGTCGGTCAGCGGCCTCTACTTCGCCCATCCCGAAAGCCGTTACTTTACGGTGGATCGCGTCACGAAAGAGCAGATCGAGAGCTACGCTGCCCGTTCGGGCATGTCCGTCGAAGAAACCGAACGCTGGCTCGGAACGAATCTCGGATACCGCCCGGAAGTTCCGGCGACGGCGAGTTAATCGTAGGGCTGCAATCGAATTTACATTCCCGCTTGAAGCGCGTCCAGATGTCGACTGAAGTGGTCGGTGAGGACTTCGGTGTAGGTTTCTGGATGGGATTCGAGGACCGTGCGGATTGCGGGGCCGAACTGGTTGTGAGTCAACACCGAGCCGAACGTGCAGTGCAGAATCTGGCGGCCGGATTGTGTGAATCCGACTCCTTCGCTGACATCCTCCCAGCGTTCGAGATAAACCTGTTCCAGTTTCACGGGATCGGCAATGTCCTCGGCGGGAGCAATCATGTCGAGCGTCGCCGAGACGTGATACGTCGCCTTGTCGGTATTGTATCGATCCCGAGAGAAATCGACGATTCGGCGAAACAGCGGTACGTCGTGCCGTGCGACGACGCGGAGCGCTTCGAGGTAACTCGTTCCGGCGGTCTTGACGTGAAACCGGCCTTTGGTCGCGCGGGCCAGGACAGGGTACATCGAGAGTTTGTCGGACCCCGAGTGCAGGCTGAGTTTGTACGGACCGAGCAGTTGGGCGATTGCCGCGTGCTCGTTCAGCGTGGCTTCGAGTCCGATCACGTTCCCTTTGTACTCGACTCCTTTTTCCAGCTCGCCGATGAATCGCGGCGCGAGGCTGACCAGTTTCATCCCCCCTTGCAGACATTGATCGGCAATGATGTAGTGCTCGGCGAGCGTCGTGGGCTGATCGGTCTCGTCGACCGACAGTTCGATTTCGTAGTCCCGTCCGGCCGATTCGTTGACGTTGCGAATGTGTTCCCCCAGCACGAGCGCTTTGTGAATCGCGGCTCCATGCTTGACCGCGGCCCGCATGCAGGCTTCTTCGTCCAGTTCGATGGTCGTTCCCGTGGTGAGCGGAATCGTTTTCCCAAGATAGCTTTCGTACCAGGGAGCGTTCTCTTGGACGGAAGCAAATTTGTCCCGCAGCGTCTGCTCGTCGTAGTCGTCCGCCTGTTGATCGACAGCGTCGGAGGGATCGATCGTGAAGAAGGTGAACCCGACGGCGGCGGTCACGTTGACGTCTTCGGGGGTTTTGAGATGATCGGCATCGGCCCCGATGTTGCCCGTCCAGCCGGCGGATTTCGCTCCGTGCAGAGCGTCGTCCATCACCTGCTGTGGCGTTCGCTGCGTGCGGGTCATTTCGCGGATCGACTGTTGCGGAAAGATCGGTTCGATCCCGCTCCCCGACTTCTTCATCGCGGCGACGTGTCCGGGCGTGGCGAGACCGATGCGGTCTCCAAAGCCGAAACTGGGAGCGAGGCCAAGTGTGACGCAGGTTTGTGTGGGATCGGTCATGACGGGGGCCTCGGGCTTTTTGTCGGTTGTTGGGTGGGAAAAGTAAAAGAGTTAAAAGTTGAAGGTTAAAAGTTAAAGGTGAGTCTCGAGTGCGTTCATGTGGGATGAGAGGTTATCTACCCTCGAATGTGTCCGCTGAAGAAATTTATGAAACTTCGATGACTGCTTTGATCACTCCTGATTCCGGTCGCGTGAACGATTCGAACACTCCGATGACGTCGTCGAACGAGGTGCGGTGGGTGATCCAGGGGTAGGTGTCGATCGTTCCCTCTTCGATCAGCGAGATAATCCTCTCGAAGTCGGCGGGGAGGGCGTTGCGTGAGCCTTTGATCGTCATCTCGGGGCGGTGCAGCGCGGGATGAGGAAACGTGATTTCTTCGGTCGTGATTCCCACGTACACGAGCGACCCGGAATGCGCAACGTATTTGAGCGCGTTCGACATCGAGCGGCTGTTTCCCGTCGCGTCGGTGACGACCTCGTACATGTAGCCTCCGGTGATTTCCTTCATCTGCTCGATTTCGCTGCCGTCTCCTTTGAAGGCGACGGTGTGGTGAACATTGTAGGTGCGGCGACAGAAATCGAGCCGCGGTTCGACCATGTCCATGACGGTCACCGTCGCACCGGTCAGCCGCGTGAATTCGAGCGTGGCCAATCCGATCGGACCGGCTCCGATGATCAGCACGTGATCGCCCGGCTGGGGCGTTCCGCGATTGGTCGCGTGGCAACCGATGGCCAGGGTTTCCACGAGCGCAAGCTGTTCGAACGTCAGTTTTTCCGACGGATGCAGCTTGTCGGCGCGGATCAGAAACCGTTCGCACAGACCGCCGTCGATCATCACGCCGATCACGTTGAGCGCTTCGCAGCAGTTTCCACATCCTTTCCTGCAGGCGTAGCAGTTTCCGCAGTTCATGTACGGTTCGACGCTGCACCGGTCGCCGACCGAGATGTTGGTCACACCTTCTCCGACTTCGAGAACTTCGATCCCGAGTTCGTGCCCCGGAATGCGGGGATAGCGGAAGAACGGCATTTTCCCCAGATATCCGCTGTAATCGGTCCCGCAGATCCCCATGCGGTGGGTCCGGACGAGTGCCTGTCCGGGGCCGGGCGCGGCGGGTTCGTCGATCTCGACGCGTTCGAAATGTTTCGGTTCTTGAAGCCGGATCGCTTTCATGGATTCTCTTCCTGATTAACTTTGTTCGTCAGAGACGATTTTTTCGTCCGTGAATTCAGTTCAGTCGGCAGCGGTACTCAGACCTTCCAGAAACGCGAGGATTTCCAGAATTTCATCTTTCGAGAAACGATCGAGCAGCGCCTTGGGCATCATCGACTTCGAGGTCTTCACGATTTCTTCGATTTCGGATCGCTTGACGACGGTCGGCTCCTTCGCTTCGGGATTGTCGAGAATCGAGATTGTCTGGGCATCCTCGGCCTGCACGATATCCGTGACGACTTTTCCCTGGTCGGTCACGATGACCTGCATGGCATATTTGGGATCGATGCGATGGGACGGATCGAGAATTTCCCGGAGCACCGCCAGACGGTCTCCCTTCCAGCGTTTGAAGGAATCGGTCAGTTCGGGGCCGACAGCTCCGCCTTCTTCTTTGACTTTATGGCACAGTGCGCAGGTCGCTTCTTTGAACAGTTTGGCTCCGATTTCGGGGGTCCTGCCGCGCAGTCCTTCGTCGAGTCCTTCCTGAAAAT
>DATKCB010000118.1:0-5557 GCA_035513495.1 Planctomycetaceae bacterium
ACCGGGAGATCTCCCCGCCCGAGCGGCTTTTGCAGCAGTTCGACGTCGTGGGGTGCGGCTCGGACCCGTTGCTCGGCTGGTTCTGGAGCCATGCTTCACCGTATCTCGCAGCGTCTCTGGGAATGACCGCTCCGCTTCTCGTTCGGACTTCGCTGGTCAAAACAATTTCTCCCCCCAAAGATCTCCCCTACGATCTGGCTTTGTTGACGGAGTTGGCCCGGCAGAAAGCGCGTTTCGGAGCAGCCTGGAATGCGTTCCAAACTGATGGGAACGTGTCAGATTTCGAGATTCGCTCACCGATCCCCGCTCGAGAGTCATCCGCACCGCCGGGATTGGGAAACGCATTCTCGAGTTTGTCAGAATCGGAACTCGTACCCGGTGCGAAGTCTCCCGTGGATGCCAAAGCGGTCAAGTCGGGTGTCTTGCTGATACACGATTTTCTGGAAGCCAGTCATTCGATCTCCCAATCGATCGAAGGTGAAGGGACTCACAACAACGGCGATTACTGGCATGCGCTCATGCATCGTCGAGAGCCCGATTTCGGGAACTCAAAGTATTGGTTCCGTAGCGTGGGAAAGCATCCGGTTTATTCCGAGTTGTCTTCGGCGGCGGTCTCGCTGGCAAGCTCATTTAATTGTTCCGAGGTCAGTTCCTGGGTCGATCGTTTGACTTCGCGCGGCTGGGATGCGTTTGCCGGCGTCGATTTCTTTCAGGAAGCGCATCAAGCTGTACGGCAAGGAAGTGAATTGCACCTGTTCGCAGTAAAACTCCAGATGCTCGAAATGCTGCTGCTGTTGCGACAATCGTGGCGAGATGCATTAGATATAACCGATTGACTTTCGAGGTTTTTCGGTTGTACGATAAAGATTCAGAACATCATCACACTCATCTCAAAGATTGACCGATCATGGCGACGGTGAGTAAGAAATCCGAGGCTGCTGTGACCGAGGCGGTCATCAGGCCGGTTCTCAAAGAAACTCGCTACGACCTGACCACTGCGGCAATGATCGCAGGTTTTCTCGGGTTGTGCGGACTTGTGTTCTGGCTGGTCGTGGTGTGGGCCACGAACCGTCCTCCCGATCTGGATTCCACCGTGCCAGTCGAACTGTTTGAGATTCCCGGAGGATCCGAAGATGGTTCTCCGGACGAGACGCTCCGCATCGATTCGCCCGCCGATGTCACGGACGATCCCTCGATGGCGGAGTTCGAGTCTGAAGAGACGGAAGTCCAGGAGATGATCGATAACGTGCTCGAACTGGCGGAAACGGCCAACAATCAGGCTCAAGAACAGTTCATGACCGACGTGCGCAACGCGGGAAAACCCGGCAGTGCGACGGGAACCGGGAAACGGGCGCTCGGTTCGGGTCCGGGAGAAGGAGGAATGCCGCGGGAACAGCGCTGGTTTATCTCGTTCTCGGATGGGGGCACGCTGGAAGAATATGCGGCTCAGTTGCAGTTCTTTGGAATCGAACTCGGAGCGTTGATGCCCGACGGGCGGCTGATTCTGCTCTCAAATTTGACGGCCCCGGCACCCACCAAAAAGGTGATCACCAACGGAGAACAAGAGAAAAGAATGTACATGGTCTGGCAGGGCGGATCGCTGAAGTCGGGCGATATCAAACTTTTCGAAAAGGTGGGAGAGAACGTGGCCAGTTCGATCATCTTTCACTTTTATCCGGTGAAGTCGGAAGAAATGCTCGCGCGGCTCGAACAGACTTCAGCAAACCGCCCGGTGAACAAGATTCGAAGAACTTATTTTGTGGTCCGAAAAACACGCGATGGTTATGCCTTCTCCGTGACTCGGCAGATCTTTTTCTGATTAACTTTTTTGAGGATTTCGTTCGTCCCGGCGATTTTCAATTGGATTCCCTGTCAGGCCAGCTTATCTTGACACCCCGCTGCGTGCGGTCCCGTCTATTGTGACTCTCACTTTCCATCGTCCTTATTAACATACGAGTGCCATGCTCTCCTACGAAACAATTCTCGCAATCTTCGGCAATGTCATTTACGTTGCTCTCGGCGCGGCCGCGATTTACGGCGTGTTCCTGGTCATTCTGCTGATGCGTCGAGTCGCGCAAAAACGATTTTCGAGCATCAAGGCGGAAGCCGAATTTTCCGAGACGATTCGCGAATTTTTACGCAATAAGGATTTCGAATCGGTCGCCGCTCACTGCGATTCACCGGGCTTGTGGAACAAGGCGGCCCCGCAACTGGTGCTGCTCGCGATTTCTCACCCCGAATTGTCGATCAACAAAATGCGTCAGATGCTGGCCGAAAAGTTCGAACGCGATATTCTCGCGGAAATCGAATATCGCACTTCCTGGGTCGCCACGATTGTGAAGAGCGCCCCGATGCTCGGACTGCTCGGAACGGTCGTCGGGATGATCAATGCGTTCGGCAAGATCGCTTCGATGAAGCAGACGGGGATGGATGCGACGGCGCTGGCCAACGACATTTCCTTCGCACTGTTCACGACCGCGATGGGACTGGCGGTCGCGATTCCACTTGTTTTAGCCGGAGCGGCGCTGCACGTCCGAATCAGTAAGCTCCAGGATTCCGTCCAGCAGGTGATCGGCGATTTTCTTGCCGATTGGGATGAAGTGCGGCCGAAGAAGGAGATCTCCGCGTGAGCCGTCGATCGATTTCACTCGGGCAAACAGACGCGGCGGCGTTCGGATCTCGCAAGCGCGCCTCCGACGGAGGGGATCTCGACATCACCCCGATGATCGACGTCACATTTCTGCTGCTGATTTTCTTCATGGTGACTTCCACCATGAGCAGCGAGAAGGAACTGGACGTCCCCAAAGCCCGTCACGGCGATAAGGTCGAGTCGGGTGCCGCGATCATGATTCTGATCCGAGCGCCGGAATCCGGGGGAGAACCGAAGATCGACCTCAACGGTTCCGACAGCGACATCACCGACGTCGCGGCATACGTCAAGGAAGAAAACGCACAGGGGAAAAAGGCAGTCGTGATTCGCGCGGAACGAAATGTTCCTCACGGCTTCGTGCAGCGCGTTATCCGCGAAGCCAACATCATCGACGAACTGGAGTTCTCGTTCGGGGTCGAAGACAAACACGGATCTTAAAGAGCGTCGATATTCATGCCGATTCTATTTCGTTGTCCATCCTGCAACCAGAAGCTGAGCATCACCCGCAAGCGCGCGGGAACGATGATCGCGTGCCCGAAATGCAAGGAGCAGACGCTCGTACCGACGCTCGACGAAATCGAGGCGGCTGCCACCCGAATAAGTGCGGAGGAAGTGGATCCTGAAGCCGCCGAAGAGAGTTTCTCCGACGATTTCGCCGCGGAAGCGGAAAACGGATTCCGTTCGCCCGAACCGGTCTTCGAGACGGCGCGGCAAACCGAGTGGAAACCGAGAGCCGACGCAAGTCACGATGACGACGACGACGACGACGACGACGAACCCGACTTTGCAATTCGAAAAGCCCAAACCGAGTTCGAGGAGATGGATCTCACGCCGATGGTGGACGTGACGTTTCTGCTGTTGATTTTCTTCATGATCACCGCCTCATTCAGTCTGCAGAAAGTGATCCCGACGCCGGTTCCCGATCCCAACGAAAGCAGCGCCTCGCAACCGATCCAGCAACAGGAAGACATTCTCGACAAATCGATCATGATCGAGATCGATAACGACAACAAAATCAGACTCGATGACGAACCGATCCCCGATGAGAATATGTTTCCCGACCGGCTTCAGCAGGCCATGAGCAAGGACAAGAAATCCGAAATCCTCGTGACGGTTGCTGACAAAGCGTTGCAGGGAACGGTCGTCTTCGTGCTCGACACGGCTAACGAACTCAATGTGTCTAAAATCCGTCTGGCAGCCAAGTCGGGCGGAGATGACTGAACGATCCCCGAACACAGAACAGGACCCGATTCGATGTCATTGCTTGTGGTGAAAACTCCCGACGGTTCGGTGAGACAATTCCCGCTCAGCAAAAGTCAGCCGCTCACAATCGGGCGGAACGACACGTGCGATGTCGTCATCGATGAAGCATCCGTGGCTCAGGTCGAAGCCCGTCTCAGTTGGAACAAGTCGCAATACGAACTGACGGCGGCAAACCCGGCAGGCGTTACGGTGAATGGCAATACCATGAGCCGTTCCAATCTGAAACCCGGAGACACCATTCTGATCGGAAACTTCGACCTGCTGTTTACGACTCCGGAAGACTATCAGAGCCTCGGAAGCAGCCTGTCGCAGGACTCGAATGAAATCGGACTCACTCCGCTGACTGGTGAAATCCCGGTCTATAAAAGCAGTTCTTCAGAATCGCCCGCACCGAAACGTTCCGGACCGATCCCGCGCCCATCCGAACCGAAGCCGGCCGCGCCGGAACCAGACGTCTCAGACAAAGTCTTGAAACGGAAAACAGCACCCGTGAGTTCCTCCGAACCAACTCCTGCGTCGAAACCCGCTGACTCGAAATCTCCATTAAAACGCGTGAAATACGGTGAGGAAGCTCCCTCGGGCGGAATCGAGGATTACGACGGAGGAACCAGCAAAGAATCGGCGGGCAAGAAGGCGGCGTCGAATGAAGCGGACGAAGGCGACTCGGTTCTCGATCGAATTCGCGGTCAGCTTTACGCATCGCGGCAGCGTCCCGGCGAGCAGGAACTGAAGCGATCGCCGCTGGTCGTCATGCTCTCGATTCTCGGGGTGATCCTCGCGATCACAGGGATCGTGTTCTGGTCGGCCATCGGTCACGAAGAGGCTTCGTTGTATCTGGAGCGAGCCAGGGCTTCGGCCAGCGAACGGAAATTCAGTCAGGCCATCGAAGACTACGAAACATTTTTGGTCCAATTCCCCAACAATGACGCTTACGAAGACGCGCGTGTGGAATTGAGTAAAGTCCGCGTCGAGAGTCAAATCGATATCGGAGTTCCCGACTGGAAAAACGGCTTCCTCCAGCTCGAGAAAATGATCGAACGCCATCGCGATGACGAAGACTTCGCCACGCTCAAGCCGGTGCTTGGCGAATACGCCCGCAAAATTGCGATCGGAACGTCCCAGACTGCCGAGCGGGAGTACAACTCATCCTACTTCGAAATCGGCCAGCAGGCCCTCGCACTCGTCGATCGATACATCACCGAACCTGCTCAACTCGAACTGGTGCATGCAGAAATCAAAGCTGCTCGCCGCAAAGCGGAAGCCACGATTCTCAAACATGCGACCCAGGAAGGGGCGTTCAGCAAAATCAAGGACGCGATCGAGAAGAAACAGCCGATGGCCGTCATTCAATCGCGTCGCGAGTTGCTGCAGCGGTATCCCGACATGGAATCTAATGCCGAGATCCGCAAGAGCCTCGTCACTGCGCTGGATATTGAAAAGTCTCTGATCGTGAAGTTCGATGAAGAGCAGGCCGCCTCGCCCCCGCATCAGCTCGCTGCCGGCCCCGTCTATTCGTTGACCTCAAAAGTTCCTGCCGAAACGGGCCTTCCTTCCGATCGGGCCGTCTTCATCCATGCTGCGGACACACTCTACGGGATCGATTCCTCGACGGGAATTCCAATGTGGAGACGTCCTGTGGGATTC
>DATKCB010000119.1:0-6213 GCA_035513495.1 Planctomycetaceae bacterium
AGTCGCTGCGCAGCAAACGCAATTCATTCCCGCACATCTTGCAGGGGAGTTTGAACAACTCGGTGGGATCGGGTTTGGTACGACCGAAGATCAACGGGGCTTTCTCATTGTTGAGTGGTCTTCCAAGTCTGTTGCTCAAGAACCACACTTTCAACAGACTTGGAAGTCGATGCTACGTTTTATTTTCGTCGTGTACTGCTACTCCTCCAAAACCATAATCTCCACCTTCCGAAAATCCACCGGGTGGCTTTCGGATTGGAGGGAGATGGTGCCCCCCTCGATCCGCAGTTTGCCGTCTTTGATCAGCTTTTTGGCGTCGGCGTCGCGGGGGTCGTATTGGGGTTGGGAGTATTCGAGGACGACTTTGCCTTCGTGGAGGTGCTTGATTGTGCCGTCTCCGTGGACTTCGAGTTCGAGCGTGACCCATTGCTCGCCGTGGTAGGTTTTTGAATTCGATTTCGTGCAGTGTGGCTCGAAGACTTTGTCCTGGTAATAGACGTTGGTGCCGGGCGTGCAGAGGTTCGCGGTCGTGCGGTCGTTCTGGCCGTCACCGCCGAGCATCTGGGCTTCGATCGAGACGGGGAACTCCTGGTCTTTGGTCATCGTGGCGGGGTCCTGTCCGTGAAACATGACGCCGCTGTTACGGATCGCCCAACCGGGGCCTCCGGGACATTGTTCGTCGACGAACCGGTACTCGACGCGCAGCCGGTAGTGCGAGAACGGTTTTTCGTAGAACAAATGCCCGAACTGACCGTCGAAATTCTGGTACTGGTCGTAGCGGACCTTGAGCAGTCCGTCTTCGACGCGGAACGTGTTGCCGAAGTTTTCACCCAGCTCGTGCTTGGTGATTTTGGGGGTCCAGCCGGTGAGGTCTTTGCCGTTGAAGAGCTGGACCCACTTGGCGTCTTCGGCAACAATGGTCGATGAGAAGAGGAACGTCGTCAGACAGAACGTGAGGAGAGCGGAGTATTGTTTCATGGTATTTCTCTGCATGGGGTGACTATTTGTTAGATTTGCAACACTTCAGCCGAATGGCGGGAGGAAACGTATGACGGCCTTCCAGCCCGTCCGAGATAACTTTCGACCATTCCGGACGGACTACAAGCCCGTCCTACGTCACTCGGCTGAAGTGTTACTTGGATTCATCGTTCACTTTCTACTCTTTTTACCTTCTACTCTTCTACCTCTTCCACTTTTTATACTTTTCCGACTTTTCGTACCTTTCACACTCACTTCCCGATGCAATACAGCGTTTCCTGTCGGCCGCTGCGGTTGTCGGCGTGGCGGAGGAAGATCTGACTATCGACGATGACCGGCGTGGCGAACGATTCGTTGCCGAGTTGATTGCGTCCGACGGCGACGTATTTTTCGGGATTGGCTTCGAAGACGTAGGTCGTTCCGCGTTCGTCGGAGTAGTAGAGGTTTCCTCCCGCAAGCGTGAGTGACGCCGAGACCGGTCCTCCGACACGCTGCTGCCAGCGGACGCGGCCGGTTTTGGCGTCCCAGCAGAAGGCGAACCCGTTGTCGTTGACGGCGTAGAGCGATCCGTTGGAAACCAGCATCGATTGCTCGTAGCATTTTTCTCCGTTGCGCCAGACCGCCTCAGCCTGATTTCCCTTGATGCGGACCGCGACGGTTTCCTTGGCGGGGTAGCCTCCGCTGGCGAAGACCATGTCGTCTTCCCAGACGAGCGTTCCGCAGGTCGCGACCGAGACCCCTTTTACGCGCCAGGCCCCCTGCCCTGTGTTCGGATCGTAGCCCGCGACGTAATCGCCTCCCGAGAGAAGCAGGTAATCTTTGCCGTCTACCTTTCCGACGATCGGAGACGAAAAGCTGATCAATCCCTGCCGGGACGCCGACCATTGTTCTTTGCCGCTGGTCCGGTCGAACGCTTTCAGAAAACCGCCCGACTCGAACTCGGCGGCCACGATGACTTTATCTTTGTAGATCGCAGGCGAGGGACCGTAACCGTACTTGAAGAGTTGCGGACGGAACGGACCCGCGGTCGTCTGCCATTCGATTTTACCGTCCGCGCTCACTGCGGTCAGGACGATGCTGTCGCGGTTGGCAAAGACCGTGATGAGCCGTTCTCCGTCCCAGGCGGGTGTGGCGGAGGCGTGCGTGTTCTTTTTGTGAATCTCGGCGAGCAGCCCCCCTTTGTGGACGTCGGTCTTCCAGAGTTGGTCGCCGGTCTTGCGGTTGTAGCAGAGTACCGATTGAATCTGCGCCCGTTCGTCGGCGGTCGTCAGGAAGACTCTGTCCCCCACGATGATGGGAGAAGAATGTCCGCGACCGGAGACGCTCGCCTTCCAGACGATATTCTGGGTCTCGCTCCACGAAGTCGGGGGAGTTTGTCCTTCGGCGGCGATCCCGTTGAGATTGGGGCCTCTCCACGAGGTCCAGTCACCGGCGATCGATGAGTGAGCGGTCGTGCTCAAGATTCCCCCAGCGATTAACACCAACACTCTCATCAGCATTCTCCTGAGAACTGGATTGAACGGCCACCGAATCAGCAGAACAAAAGGCGCTCACAGATGCAATCAGCGATTATCCAAACCGGGCCGTTCGGCGTGAAAAACCCGCAGGAAACGACGGGAGGCCGCTCAAGTTCGGGATTTTCCAGAAGATACTCGACATTCATCAGTGAAATTCGATATAATACAGTCGATTGTTTTCGTAAGACCGATCACCCGATGACCTTCGGTAAAGGAACAACGATTATGTGGACGATTAAGGGACATGCAGGGAACGATCTTTGCGACCGGGGCTTGGCGATGAATCGCCGCGATATCCTTCGCGTGGGTGGTTCGGGAATGCTGGGGCTTTCGCTCGGATCGATGCTCCAGCTTCAGGCTGTTGCTGCGAAGGAAACGCCCGCCGGAGGTTGGGGTAAGGCCAAGAGCATCATCATGGTCTACCTGCAAGGAGGGCCGAGCCATCTCGACCTGTGGGATCCCAAAGAAAACGTTCCCGAGAATGTCAAATCACCGTTCGGGAGCATCGACACCAAACTCCCCGGAGTCAAATTCTGCGACACTTTGCCGAAACTCGCGCAGGTCAACGACAAGTTCACGATGATCCGTTCGATGAGCTACACGCCGAACGGTCTATTCAATCACACGGCGGCTATCTATCAGATGATGACCGGCTACACGACTGACAAGGTCAGCCCGTCGGGACAGCTTGAACCGCCGAGTCCGAAAGACTTTCCAAACTTCGGTTCGCAGATCATCCGGCTCAAGCCGCCGACCGAACCGATGCTGCCGTTCGTGATGCTGCCGCGTCCGCTGCAGGAAAGCAACGTCGTCGGCAAGGGAGGGACCGCCGGGTTCCTCGGGAAGGCGTTCGATCCGTACACGCTCTATCCTCCGGGCGACGATATGGATATGACCAAAATGGACAGAATCAACATCGACGATCTCAAACTGCGGCCGGAAGTGTTCGCGACGCGGCTCGAACGACGGGCGCGGCTCCGCGATCAGATCAACGCCAACATGCCGAAAATCGAACAGGCGGTCGCCGATCAGAAGTTGAACGAATACTACGACCAGGCACTGCAATTGATCATTTCAGGCCAGGCACGGGAAGCGTTTGCGATCGAACGCGAACCGAAAGCGACCCGCGACCTTTACGGACGCAACACCTTCGGACAATCGCTGCTGCTCGCGCGCCGTCTCGTGGAAGCGGGGACGCGAGTCGTCGAGGTCGTCTGGCCGAAAGTCGCGAACTCTGACAATCACTCGTGGGACCACCACAACGGTCTCTCCGACCGGATGAAGAATATGTCCGGCCCGATGCTCGACGCCGGGCTGTCGGGACTGTTCACCGACCTCGATCAGCGCGGTCTGCTCGAAGAAACCCTCGTCGTCTGCGTCGGCGAATTCGGACGCAGCCCGAACAAGGGTGTGAGTACTTCCGGCAACAGCAATACTCCCGACGGCCGCGACCACTGGCCCTACTGTTACACCGCGGTCGTGGGCGGAGCGGGAATCAAACGGGGCGAAGTTTATGGTAAGAGCGACAAGACCGCCTCGGCTCCGCTCGAAAAGCCAGTCCATCCGGGCGAACTGCTGGCGTCGATTTACCACTCGTTCGGAATCGACCCGGAAACGATCGTCTACAACCACCTGAATCAGCCCCGCGAACTCGTGAAGGCTCACAAGGTAGACGGAATTTTCGCGTAATCGGATGCAATCGCTCCACCAATCAAAACCGGCCCGCTCGTTGAGCGAGCCGGTTTTTTTGCACCCTGAGATCCTCTTTACGCGATCCCGGGAATCTGCGACACTTCCCGCCCCAATCCGCGGGTTTTGTGGGAGTCGGGTGCGTGTTGAGTCGTCTGATCGTCTGTCTGAGTTTGTCGATCTTCGCGATCGGATGTCAGACGCTGCGCCCGGGGACTGTACCGGTGACCAATCCGATTCACGTGCAGTCAACGAGTTACGACCTGGTCTGGGAAAAAACGGTCGATGTCCTGCATCAGTATCAGTTCGCGATCCTGCGGGAAAACCGTCTGAGCGGTGAAATCGAAACCGATTACAAAACCGGGGCCTCGCTGCTGGAACCCTGGCATCGCGACGCGGCGAACCTGAAGGAGCGGACCGAGGGAACGATGCAGTCGCTCCGCCGAAAACTGCTCGTCCACATCACGCAGGTCGACAACGGGTATCTGGTCTCGGTCGAAGCGTTTAAAGAGCTGGAAGACCTAGCGGGGCTGGCAGCGAATTCCCCCGGAGACGCCACGTTTCCCCAAAGCGCGCCGCTCGAGCGTGAATTGAATCAGGTGGTCGGGCAGACCACTCCCTCGGGCTGGGTTGCGAAGGGTCGCGATCTTGCGCTGGAGCAATCGGTGCTCGCGAGTTTGAACGGTCATTTTCAGGGACGGTAACGACTTGTTTTTTCGGCGGCGATCGGGGATCCTTGCCTGACCCCTTCTCCGATGATTCCGAACAAGTCCGAGCGATGTCGAATTCTTTCCGCAGCATTCCCGAATTGCAGGCTCTGGAGCAGGCCGGGGGGCTGGTTCGGATTCCGATGGAACAGGACGTTCCACTGACGCCGCGCGTACGGTCCCTGGTGGATACACCCGAATTTCAGCGGCTGTCGAGAATCTCTCAACTCGGACTGGCAGCCCGCGTTTATCCCGGAGCGACGCACACTCGGTTCGAACACTCGCTCGGAGTGTACCACAACGCCCTGCTCTATCTGAGACAGCTCTCGCAGGATCGACGGTTCGTGAAGTCGGTCGATCCCCACGAGGCGGAAGTTCTGATCGCCGCCTCTCTGCTGCACGACATCGGGCACTGGCCGTTCTGCCATCCGATCGAGGACATGGGGCTGACCGATCTTCCCGATCACGAGGAGTTCGCGGAGGAATATCTGTCTCCGGCGGGTTGCCTGGGAGCCCGTTTGCGTTCCGAGTGGAAGATCGAACCGCGCGAAGTGCTGGATCTGCTAGCGGGACGATTCGAGAAACCCTCGCAAAAACTGGTCTACTCGATCCTCTCGGGGCCGATCGATATCGACAAGATGGACTATCTCTATCGGGACAGCCTGCACGCCGGTGTTCCGTACGGACGCAACTTCGATCGCAATCGGCTGATCGGTTCGCTGATCGTCAATCAGAACGGCGACGGACTGGCGATCAACTCCAAGGGACGAACCGCCGCCGAGCTGATGGTCTTCGCCCGCTATGTGATGTTCGGCGAAGTCTACTGGCATCACGCGGTCCGGTCGGCGACGAGCATGTTCACCCGGGCGTTTCATGCGGTGCGACGCGAATTGGATTTGCGCGCGCTGTTTCGCCTCGATGAACGAGACTTCGTAGACCGGTTGTCGGAGAGACTCGAGGGGCGCCCCGAACAGCAATTGCTGGACGGTGTCTTCGGAGCGGAACGCCGACTCTATAAGCGCGTGGCAGAATTCAGCTTTTTTCAATCTCCCGAGATTTATTCTTTGCTGACCCGGAAGTCGTACGAATTTCTCGTGAAGTGTTCCGGCGCATTAGCGGAGGTCTTGTCGGAAGAACTCGAGCGGGTGATTCGTCCGCGCGACGTGATCATCGATGCGCCGCCTGCTCGGCGCGAAGTCGAATTTCGGGTGCAGATTCACTTTGCCCGGGAAGATGTCTACCGGCCATTGCAAGAAGTGTCTCCTGTGGTCGAGGCGATGGCCCGCACGCAGTTCGACGACTCGGTCAAGCGCGTCCGCATC
>DATKCB010000120.1:0-12210 GCA_035513495.1 Planctomycetaceae bacterium
AGTCCGTTCCAGTCGATGTCGGCGAGGAGAGAGTATTCGAACACGTTCATGATTGCCGCTCCCGGACTTTCTGGTTGAACAGTTTTCGCAGCCGCTTGAGTTCGTCTTCATCGAGTTCGGACACGTCGAACAGACTGAGCATCACCGCTTCGGCCGATCCGTCGAACACACGATCGACGAGATCGCCCAGCATCTTCTTCGAAACGGCCTCCTGCGGCAGCAGCGGGGAAAAGCGAAATGCCTTCCCTTGCACCGGATCGAGCTTCTCAAGCTGTCCTTTGTCGACCATCGTGCCGAGGGTCGTGATGACTGAGGTGTGCGCGAGATCGCGTCCGTCGACCGCCAGCGCGTCGCGAATTTCGCGAACGGTCAAGCTCGCGTTGCGGTCCCACAGAATCTTGAGAATCTGGAGTTCGAGTTCCGTGGGGTATTCCGAAGCCGGCCTTGCCATGCGTCTCCTCTCTATTTTCTAGTTATCTAGATATTAGTGAATCGAACGCACCTCGTCAATTTCTTTTTCTATAAAACTCGAAAATATTTCCCCTGCTCTGAATGTTCGACGTGATTGGTTCCGAAGGCGGTCTGAGAGCTTGCCGTTCCGGACTTCGGATCGCCAAACGGTCGAGTCACATTCAGGTTCTCAATCGCGATCGTATCTCGTGATGAATCATTTCGGGCGGACTTGTTCCGTCGATTTCGAGTACCAGTTCCTTCCTGCGGAACAGATCCAGAACCGGTTTCGTCTTGGTGTGGTAGTCTCGAAGCCGTTCGGACAGGACTTCGGGGGTGTCGTCGGGGCGGGAAACGAGCTGACCCCCGCAAACGTCGCACACATCATCCACCGCCGGGCGATGAGAGATCAGGTTGTAGTCGAGTCCGCATTGACTGCACAGCCGGCGCGACAAGACGCGCTCGCGCACGACTTCGTCCGACACCACGATATGGATCACGGCGTCGATGTCGTAACTTTCGAGAAAAAACCGGGCTTGGGAATCGCTGCGGGGGAAACCGTCCAGAATAAATCCGTAGTTCCAGTCGTGCTCTTCGAGCCTGCGGCGCACGATCTCTTCGACGAGCTGATCGTCCACCAGATTTCCGGAGGCGACGATTCGCTTGACCTGTGCGCCCAGCTTGGTGTGACTTTTCACGTGCCAGCGGAAGATATCGCCGACGCTGATGTGCACCAGATCGAGGGTTTTCACGAGCATCGCGGCCTGGGTTCCTTTTCCGCATCCCTGAACGCCCATAATCACGTATTTGTGCATGATTGGCTCAATTTTCTGGTTGAGTGATCAGATCTCGTGGAGATCTCAGGTGGTGGTGATGCGATTTCTGTCCGTCCGCATTCAATTTACCGAATCGTCCGGCGGTTCGCATCATCGGTCGCAAGATTCAGTGCGGAAACGGCCCCGCGTACATCGGTGGAGTCATCGACCCGGTCCGAGTGATTCCCTTCGACTGCGCGATGGTCTGTCGGTGCTGACATCGCTATGCTCGTACGTTGAGCCGCTGTCAGGTCGAATGCGGTTGTCCCATCGGTTCTCCAATTGCCGGGTAGTAAGGAACATCGCGTGACCACGGAACAAATTATTGTCTTCGGTGTGCTTGCGGCGACTCTGGTTTTGTTTCTCTGGAATCGATGGCGGTACGATATCGTGGCAATGCTGGCCTTGCTGGTGGTCGCGCTGACCGGCCTCGTCCCACCGGATGACGTTTTTATGGGACTGGGACACCCGGCGGTGGTGACCGTCGCAGCGGTGCTGGTGGTCAGTCGCGGATTGCTCAACGCAGGAGTGGTGGACATTCTCGCGCGGCGCATGACGCGGGTCGGTAACAAACCCTGGATGCAAGTGGCAACGCTCACGGCGGTCGTCGCTGTGTGTTCCGGGTTCATGAACAACGTCGGGGCGCTGGCTCTGTTCATGCCGGTGGCCATCTGGATGTCGCGACAGGGGGGAGTGTCTCCCTCGATTCTGCTGATGCCGCTCGCTTTCGGGTCGTTGCTCGGAGGCACGTTGACGATGATCGGGACTCCCCCGAATATCATCATCGCAGCATCTCGGGAGCAGGCGGGGGAGGCCCCCTTCGGTATGTTCGATTTCCTCCCGGTCGGTGCGGGTGTCACGCTGTGCGGAGTGTTGTTTATTTCGCTCATCGGTTGGCGACTGACTCCCCTTCGAGCGAAGGCGGATGCTTCCGACGAGCTGTTCGAAATCAGCGCGTACATGACCGAAGTTCGGGTCTCGAAAGAGTGTAAGTTCACGGGGCGCACGCTCCACGAACTGGTCGCGTCCGTCAAGGAGGAGGCGGACATCATCGTGACCAGTCTCGTCCGTGAGGGACGACGAAAGGAACTCCCCTCCACCTATCAAGTACTGCGAGCGAACGACATATTCCAGATCGAAGCCGACTCGGACAGTCTGAAAACCCTGCTGGATATCAAGGGACTCGAACTGGCCGAGGAATCTGACGAAGCTGAGGAGGAGGCAAAGAGTGAACCCGGCGATCTGAACCTGGCCGAAACGATCGTCACATCCGAGTCGATGCTTGTGGGAAAAACCGCAACCAGCCTCGAACTGCGCGAGCGGTATGGGATCAACGTGCTCGCGGTCGCCCGGCAAGGTGCTCGACTGCGAGAACGGCTCGGCAACATCCGGTTCGTCGCCGGAGATATCCTGCTGGTTCAAGCCCGCGAGGATTCACTCTCAGCGACATTGAACGAACTGGGGTGTCTGCCGCTGGCGTCGCGCGGATTGCGAATCGGCAAACCCCGCAAGGTACTGCTGGCGAGCGGACTTTTCGCCGCAGCACTGATTCTGATCGCGCTGGAGGTCATTCCCGCCGCGACCGCCTTGGTGGCCTGCGCAGTCGTGATGGTGATTGTCGGGCTGATCTCGCCCAGCGAAATCTACAAGAGCATCGATCTGCCGGTCGTTGTGTTGCTGGCCGCGATGCTTCCTCTCGGACGAGCGCTGGAAACCACGGGGGGTTCGCAACTGATCGCCGACGGATTGCTGAGCATCGGTCGAGCGACGTCTCCGGCGATCACGCTTTCCCTGTTGATGGTCGCCGTGATGCTGCTTTCCAACGTGATCAACAACGCCGCGGCTGCGGTTTTGGCGGCACCCGTCGCCATCAATCTGGCGCGGGGGATGGACTTGTCGGCGGATCCCTTCCTGATGGCTGTGTCAATCGGGGCCTCGTGCGCGTTTCTCACCCCGATCGGCCATCAATCGAACACCCTCGTAATGGTGCCGGGGGGCTACAAGTTCGGCGACTACTGGCGGATGGGGCTTCCGTTGTCCATTCTGGTGGTGGTGAGTGCCGTTCCACTGATTCTGTGGGTCTGGGCGTAGTAGAGCAGAATCAAAAACCGAGACACTCCTCTCGTCCGTCGGCCTGAATGCAGGCGAGAGTCACCAGACTCGAGGGACTCAAAACTTCAGGAAAATAGGAATTTCTCTCGCGAATTCAGCAGGATGCGTGGTGAATTCGTGCTGAGTCTGTCGATCTATCGAATAGGGAGAGAACTCGGAATCGCTCTTATGTCTCAATCGTTACGACAACCCGAACCGCTCGAAACCGCGATCGCGTCGGAAGTCTGTTTTGCTGAAGCACCCGATGGGGAACATGTGTTTCCGCGCGTCGTGTTCGCATCTGCTGATGATGAACCGGTTGTTGAGGCCGATGAATTCGATCGAACGGGACCTCGCGTCTCTCGTTACAGATCTCTCAGCAGCCTGATGGGTTCTCTTCTGTTGCATGCTGGACTCCTGTTGTGCTTCGGCATGTTCGTCACCGTCGTGCACACTCCCGGCGAAGAGGTTGTGCTGGCCGATCCGATTCTCGCCGACATGACGGACGAGGAACTGCTTGAGTTCGATACGGTCGGAGCAACACTCGAAGTACAAATGCCGGCGGCACCATCAGCATTCGATCGAGAAGCTCACGTCCCGGATACATTCACTCCCGATGAATGGAAACAAAAGTTCTTCTCCGATCAGTTCGTGCCGGCATTCGCGCCGGAGAAAAAACCGGAACATAAAATTCTCATTACTCCAGCGGAAGGGAAAAAATTCCGCTACCGGAAACCCGGGGACGGCCTCGCAGTCACCGCGGGATCGTTTACTGTCTGGACTGAACCTTCCGACCCGCTCCCCAGGCAACCTTACTTGATTGTCTTTCAGATTCGGGTTCCGGCTGAACTCGAAACGTTTCCCAAATCCGATCTGAAGATCGACGTGTGGGGGACGGACAAGTTTCATCTGATGATTCCCGATCCACGTCATAACTTTGCACTGCTCGGAGACCTCGACGTGATTGACGGAGAAGTTCAACTCGTGATTCCGATTCCCGGCGCTCCGGCCCTCGTGAAGGATTTGATTCAAGTGGAATCACTCAAGATTCTTCGAGAACGCCAGCGATTGGTCATCACGTTCTGAAGGTGCCGACCGCGTTATTTCTCGGGCAGATCGCGGTTCGCAGTCTCTTGAAATTCCTCCCAGAGCGAATTCCATCGCTCGGCGAGTTCGGTCACTTTGTCGGGATGCTGATCGGCCAGATTGTCGGATTCCGAAGGATCGCTGCTCAGATCGTACAATTCCCAGGGATCTCCTTTCGCGGCAACGAGCTTCCAGTCTCCCGCACGAACGGCCCGATTCTCTTCGTGCGCCCACCACAGCGTTCGGGGGCTGATTTGGGCCTCTCCTCGAAGGAGGGGAAGCAGACTTTCCCCGGGAAGGCTTGGAGCGGAATCGCTCCCCGCGTGAGGATGTTTCTGGCCGGTCAGTTCCAGAATGGTCGGTACGATGTCGATCACGTGCGCAGTCGTGCGTTCGAATTCGTTGCGGCGTTTGATTCCCGCTGGCCAATGGACAATCAGCGGCGTCGCGGTTCCTCCTTCGTGGACCCAGGTTTTGTGACGTCGAAACGGAGTATTGCAGGCCGTCGACCAGCCGGGACCGAGACACAAATACGATTTCGCCGATCCAGGATCGGCGGCGGGGTCATGTCCATCCGCCCGCACCATGATCTCGGCGCTCGCTCCGTTATCGGACAGAAACAGAATCAACGTATTGTCCAGCGCGTTCATCGATTTCAATTGATCGAGGACCCGGCCGAACTCCCGGTCCATCCGATCGATCATAGCAGCGTGAACTGCCATTTTATCCGCCTGGAACTGTTGCTGCTCGGACGTGAGATCGTTCCAGTTCAGAGGACGATTGACTTCTCCCGGCCCGAGAATTTCGATCGCCTCGGGGAAATCATAAGGAGGACCGATTTCCCGTTCGACGGGCGAGAGTGCTCCCGAAAGCAGGTTCATTTCCCGAATCCGCTGCCAGCGCTCGGACCGGATGACGTCCCATCCCAATCGATATCGATCTTTATAGCGTGCGATGTCTTCCGGAAGCGCATGCAGAGGAAAATGAGGCGCGGTAAACGCAAGATAGTGAAAAAACGGTTGTGCGGGATGTTGTTCCTGATGGTCTTTGAGACAGCGGACCGCGTGATCGGCGATGGCGGTTGTTCCATAGTAGCCCGAGTCAGGTGTGACGGGCGGAAGTTTGCGGTCGTCTTCGAAATGAACCTGTGGATTGAAGAAACGACCCTGATCGCGAAGGTAATAGGATCGATCGAAACCGGTTTCGAGGGGCATTCGATCGAGATGCCATTTACCCGAATGATACGAACGATAGCTCTTGGATTTCAGCAGTGCCGGAACGAGTTCCGCCCAGGCAGGCCGTTCGCCTTGTCCCCCGCTCGGAACTCCGGGGACGGCGTCCCGGCGAACTTGCTGAGCGTAGTAGCCGGTCAGCAGAGCCGCCCGCGTCGGCCAGCAACGGGCCGTGTTGTGAAACTGCGTGAACCGCAGACCGTTCTTCGCGAGACGATCGAGATTCGGGGTTGCGATCTCACCCCCGTAGCATCCCAGATCGGAAAACCCCATGTCATCGGCCATGCAGAGCAAAATGTTGGGAGGAGCCGCAGCCTGTGTCACCGCTCCTCCGCAAATCAGAAAACTCACCGCGAATGAAAAAAGAAGACGTCGCATGAGGAAGATGACCTTTTGGCCGGGAGAAAGATCGCTCTGATTCGACGTCTATCAGAGCCGGAAGAGGGTCTGCTCTGCAAGTCTGATCTGAATTTCCGCGTGGAGGACTTGCCGCGATCCGGTCGCTCTGGATGGATTCACAGCGAATCAATACTTTTGCCAATTTTCTGAACTCCCGTTTTTTTGCCAGAAAATTTCACACTGTATCGATTGCTTCAAGTTTGACGGTTATTCCGGCCGATGCAACAGAAGGAAGCCGGTCTCGTTCGGTTTGGATGGTGTATTACAGGGAGATTCCCATGCGTAACTGGATCTTGTCCTCTTTGGTTCTGACGGGCGTGCTGGCGGCGGGTTCGCTGTCTGCTCAGGAAGCGCCGAAACAGGATGCTCCCAAGCCGGTCCATACCAATAAAACGAGATTCCGCATTCCCTACCGATTCGACGCGCAGGAAATGGCTCGTCTGCGGGCTCAGGAGATTCGCCTTTACACCTCGATCGATCAGGGACAGCGCTGGCAACTGGCGCAAACTGTCCCTCCCAACTCCTCGAAATTCGAATTTCAGGCGACCGCCGACGGAGAATACTGGTTCGCCGTCCGAACCCTGGACGGAAACAATCAGCTTCATCCCGACGAAAAAGTCTTCACTCCCGGATTGAAAGTCGTGGTCGACACCACGCAACCGATTCTCAAAATGAATTTGCGGCAAAGTGAACCCGGCAAAGCCGAACTGAGCTGGTCGGCCATCGATCGTAATCTGAACCTCGATCAACTCGCTCTCGAATACACACAACCCGGTGCCAAAGAGTGGCAATCGATCCGAATCCTGCCCCAGGCAGTCGGTCAAACTTCCTGGTCGGTCCCCTCGGGCGGAATCGTCGCCGTGCGCGGAACGGTCAAGGACCAGGCGGGGAACTCGGGAACTTCGCAGGCACAGATCAGCATCGACCCTGCCCAAACTGTCATCCCGGCTCCTGCACAGCCCGACTTCCGTCGGCCAGTCGCCTCAGACACGCCGATGCCTGCCGACTCCAATCTCGCCAAGGTACTTCCAGCAGATGAAGTCGATCCTGCATTCGCCCCGGTGCAAGCACAGCCGACCCCGATGCCCGAAGCGTTTCAGGCAGCCAATCACCCCTTCGTGCCCAGGGACGTTCCGGTGGAACCTTCTGTTCCCGAAGTTGCCGACAATCCGTTTGCAACCAAACCCGATACATCGATCAAGAGTATCCCTGTCGGCGACCGGGTAGACGAACGTCCCCAAGCACTTCAGGGACAGTACGCGAAACAGGATCAACAGGAACAATTCGAACCCAAAGGGGCCGTTCGTATTGTCAACTCGACGACGTTCGAGATCGGTTATCAACTCAACAACGTCGGACCGTCCGGCGTCGAGAGCGTCGAATTGTTTATTACGAACGATAATGGAAATCGCTGGTGGCGTTACGGAACGGACGATGACAAACAGAGTCCGTTCAGTGTGGAAGTCCCGGCAGAGGGAATCTACGGTTTCGTCATGCGGGTTCATTCCGGCGCGGGACTGGCCAGCAGTTCTCCTCAAAACGGTGACGATCCCGAGATGAGTGTGATCGTCGATCGGACCGCACCCGAGGCCAAGCTCCTCTCGATTCAACCGGGAACGGGCGACAAAGGAGCGCAAGTCCTGATTCGCTGGCAAGTCGCCGACCGTTATCCCAGCGGCGCTCCCGTGTCTCTCTCGTATGCGACCTCTCTCGAAGGTCCCTGGATGCCGATTACCGGCTGGCAGGAAGACAAGAGCGAATTCGCCTGGCGCATCAATCCGCAGATTCCTCCTCGCGTCTACATCCGGCTGGACGCACGGGATGCGTCAGGGAATATGAGTTCGGTGACGAGCGAGCAACCCGTCTCGGTCGATCTCACGCGGCCTTCCGCCAAAATCGTCGACGTCGAGTCCAACAACAGCCCTCGCTGATTGATCCGCCCGCGCATGCGAATCGGGGAGAACGGGACTCCACTGTACTGGAATCTCAAGCGTTTTCAGGCTTGTCTTCCTCGACCGGAGCCGAGGTAGGTGGTACGAATTTGGGAACGTCGAAGTCGTCTTCGTCGTCCTCTTCCTCTTCGGGAATCGGCCGAGAGCTTGAAGGTTCAGCCGTGCTCGATTTGTAACTGCTGGTGGAATACGTCGCCCGATTGACTTCGCTCTCCATACCGCGCAATCCGGATTGAAACTGGCGGACTCCCTTCCCGATATTCTGCATGACCTTCGGAAGGTCGCGACCAAACAGCATGAGCGCAACGACCAGCAGAAGCAGAAATTCACCGCCGCTAGGGGAGCCGAAACCGAACATTGCTGAAATCTCCCGTTAGAAACATCCCGTAAGATCACGCTTCTCAAAACTCAAGTCGGATCGCCAATCTCAGAATCAAATAACAACTCGAACTGGAACTGTTGCGCTGATTGGAAATTCGGTCGAACTGACTCGCTCAGAGTTTCACTAGTCCAACTCAACAACTCCTCGAGAGAGAGTTCGAGCAGGCCAGATCTGACCGTAAACATCACGCTTCGCGAGTGACTCGTGAAGGTCGATGCGAGAGACGATTCAATTCGGGATCAAGTTTCCGAAGAGTCTTCGTCGTCGGATGTCGAAGGCTTCTTTTCTTTCTTGTCGTCGTCTTCGATGCCGTTAATTCCTTTTTTGAACGCGACCACTCCTTGTCCGAGCGATCCCATCATTTGCGGGATCCTCTTGGCGCCGAACAGCAACAGAAAGACAAATACCAGAATCACTATTTGCCAGGGGCCGGGACTCATGTTTCTTCTCCTCAAATCGAGACAGCTTTATATCGAGTGGTCTGACAACCCACTTGTAGACCGGATAAAAATCAAGGGGAACATCACTGGGAGGGAAAACACCCACGATATCAAAAGAGGTGGGATTTTACGGCCAGTTTGGGCTTCGCAGGGCCGAAAAAATCCGGAATCCGCCAACAAAACCCGTTTTACACAGTCGATGCCGTTAAATTGCCCACTCAGAGTCCCGCAGGCTGTGCAGGTCGCGAGAGCGGTATTCAACTAATCTTACCGTCACATCCCGGTAAGTCAACCGGCAAATCGGGTTCTCTCAATCCACACCCTTCGCGACACACCTAAATCTCGTCATGTCATATACTTCTGAGTAAATTCGAGCGTTCCTCTTGTCTGAAATGATGGCTCTGCGAGGATGGCACTTGCAGGCGAGACGGGCGAGTTCCATAATTAACAGCGTTCCGCAATGGAAACATGTTCTGTTCCGCCATGGGCCTGGAATCATTCGCGCGAGGAAAGTTTTGTGAAACGATATCGGAATGGTCTTGATTCTCTGATGATCTCGGTTCTCGCCGTTTGCCTGTTGGCGGGGTGCAACGGTGAAGATCCTGCCGACGGTTCACAAGCAGCCGGGAACTCTACGCCCACAGCACCGAATTCAGATCCTGCCGGAAGCGGCGGTGCCGAGAGTCCGCTCCGTGAAGGACCGGACGGTCGCAAGCTGCTCGTCGATATTCCTCTGGATGTCTGGTTCGACGATCCGCTGGGAGTCGTGCAGCAACAAGGAACAATCGCCGCCAACACGACCCCCGCCCCGAAAGCCGATCCGGATACGACGGTCGAACCCGAGCCGGAACCCAAACCGATGCCCGCCGCGGAGGGAGTCGCATGGGGAGAACTGATTTCGATGGCGATTCTCGATGCGGAAATCAAAGAGGATCGAAACTTCCTGACCACCGCGCTGCAGTCGGTCGGCAATTTCAATCAGAGCGTGAAGTCTATTCCCTCTCGTGCAATGACGATCGCCGCGCTGGCTCAAGTCGCGATCGCCCACCCCGAACAAGTCCTCTGGAAAGACCGCGCGGCGGCGATGCGCGACGTGGCGGTCAATCTGGCATACGCGGCTGACGGAACAGGACGTGCCCCGTTTACCGCCACCACGGAACAATTCGAAATCATTCAGGAAATTTTCAACGGCTCGACGCCGAAACTGGAAGAAGAGCCGGACCCCGATCTGCCGTTTGCCGACAAGGCGGACCGCGGACCGCTGATGCAGAGAATCAATACCGCCTTCGAGTGGCTTAACGCCAATACTCCGACCTCCTCCGCGGTCGAAAAGGCAAAGGAAAAGACCCTCCACGAGACGGTGATTATGGCCACCTTGTTTCAGGTGATCGCCGACAAAAGTTATTATCAGGCCGACGAACCGGACTACATCAAGCACGTCGAAGAAACGATGGCGGCGATGACTCAGATGGAAAAAGGGCTCGAGTCCGGTAATTTCGACAGTTTCAAGCAGGGACTCAGTGTCGTGAACCGAAAATGCACCGAATGCCATCTCGGATATAAAGACCAAAACTGAGCCTGGCTCCATCTCCCCTCCCGCAAGAAAGAACCTGCTGACATGAAGCAATTGTTGATCCCGATGATTCTGTGGATCGGTTCGGTCCCTGCCACGCTCTCCGCCGATGTCATCGAATTGACGACCGGGCAGCGCGTCGAAGGAGAGGTTCTCAAAGAAACCAACGATACGCTGTTTGTCGATATCGGCGTCGATGTGGTCAGCATTCCGAAAGAGCGTATCCGCTCGCGTGAAACCGTCACGAAACCCGAGAAACTCGCTGGCGAAACCGCTCAGGCGGAAGCCGGGAATCAATTGTATCTGACCCGCGACCTCCCGCGAAAAAGCGTCAAGGAACTCGCCTTGGATTTCGGTGAAGGGGTCGTGCTGGTCCAGACTCCCGGCGGACTCGGCTCGGGATTCATCATCAACTCGCGGGGATTCTGCGTCACCAACTATCACGTGATCGAACGGGAGACGCAGATCGCCGTTACGATTTATCACAAAACTCCGACCGGCGATATCAACCGGGTCCGCATTAACGATGTGAAAATTCTGGCTCTCAATCCCTTCTTCGATCTGGCGCTGCTGCAAATTCCGTTGCAAAAAGATTTCAAATTTCAGCCGGTCTATCTCGACGATGAGGACGACTTCAAGGAAGGGGATCCTGTCTTCGCGATCGGAAATCCGCTCGGCCTCGAGCGCTCGGTTTCCGAGGGAATCATCAGTACGAGTAACCGCAATTTTCAGGGGCTGGTCTACATCCAGACAACCGCCCAGATCAATCCCGGCAACAGCGGAGGTCCGCTGTTTAACGCCAAGGGCCAGGTGATCGGCGTCACGAACATGAAGCTGATCCTCGGAGAAGGTCTCGGCTTCGCCATCCCCGTCAGCTACGTGCGGCATTTTCTCAAGAACCGAGAAGCGTTCGCGTTCGACAAGGACAATCCGAATACCGGGTTCCGGTATCTGACTCCGCCGCGCAAAAAAACGGCCGCAGACAACGACCCCAAAAGTTCGGAAGAATAAATGAGTCGATTATGGAATCGAGAATCAGGACCCGTTAATCTGAGCGGATGGAGCTGCCGAATCGCACGTCTCCGTGAAACCTTCCTTTTCAGTTCAAACAGTCGAGGTCTTCGATGCTTGGCCGAATTATTCTCTCCGGCGTCTTTACAAGCATGTTTCTGAGTGCCGTCGCAGGCTCAGCGGTGGTTTCGGCTCAAGAGAAGAAAACGCATCTCACACCCGAATCGGCCGGACCCGATTTTCTCGTCCAGGGAGAGTACGCGGGCGTCGTGAACGGCAAAGAGCCGGTCGGATTGCAGGTGATTTCCAGAGGAAACGGCAATTTCGATGCAGTCCTCTACGCGGGCGGACTTCCGGGAGCCGGATGGGACGGAAAATCGAAACTTCCACTGAGCGGCAAAACAGGCGACGACGGTCTCACAACGCTGCTTGGTAATAATTTCAAAGGACAAATCCGCGACGGAATCGTGACGGGAGCCGGCTCAGGCAAGTCGGACGATCGAATGTACAAGGTCTTTCGCCGGTCTCCGACCCTGGGAGCCAAGCCGCCAGAAGGGGCCATCGTCCTGTTCGACGGCACAAACGTCGATGCCTGGAACGGTGTGAAACTCGAAGACGGGAACCTTCTGGGAGTGGGCGGACGGACGAAACAGAAATTCGAGGACTTTCATCTGCATCTCGAATTTCGAACTCCCTTCATGCCCGAACACACAGGACAATCGCGTGGGAACAGCGGAATGTATCTGCTCGACCAGTACGAATGTCAAGTGCTCGATTCC
>DATKCB010000121.1:0-3279 GCA_035513495.1 Planctomycetaceae bacterium
TCGAAGCCCCTGCTTCAGATTTGAGTTCCTGCGCGGCGTCTTCCGCCATCAGCTCGCTGACGGAACAAAAAACGATGGAAATCGTCGTGACGAATCGTAGAATCATCTTTCAACCTTGCGCTGTTCCGCTGACGGGAGTGCGTGAAAAGCGAATCAGCCTCTCACCGCTCTCGACTCCTCCACTCGCGACCGAATCCGCGAAAGAGGAGTGAGGAACAAATATTATAACCTGAGGCTGGATGATTCGCAAAATTGAGAGTGGCTGAATGGAGCGGGCTTCTTGGGTTTCTTTCGCTTGCCCTTGTTTCCGGTTGTGGTAGAATCCGTGCTCATGTATGACGTTCGAACCTTTCCTGCCGGAGTGCTGTCTGACATCTGCGAGGTGCCGTAAGCCTTCATCCTTCTGGTGAGAAAGTCAACTTGAGTCTATAAAAATAGAGTTTTCGCCGCCGTAGCTCAGTTGGCAGAGCAATGCTTTCGTAAAGCATGGGTCGGAGGTTCAAGTCCTCTCGGCGGCTCTTCTCGTTCCCGCGGGATCGATTTTGGACGTATAGCTCAGTTGGTTAGAGCGTTCGGTTCACATCCGAGAGGTCGCAGGTTCAAGTCCTGCTACGTCCACTTCGCTGATTCGAGCCCCTTCGCGGCTGTGATGTTCGGCTCGACGGAATCGCTTTTCCCCGCTCTTTGTTGTGGGAAGCCTGCTGGGGTCAAGCCGATCTCCACGCGATGAATTCCCCGTTGTCTCGCGACGGGCTGGGGATTCTGGTAGCGTGGTAAGGATCTCCAGGACATGTTGGAATTGTCCATAGTGATCTCATCCTGAGTCGTCTCTCCATTTGAAAGAAGATCCCCATGCTGCGACAGATTCCGGCTGCTCTCTTCGCGCTGTGCTGTGTGATTGTCTGGGGTGACGTCCCTGCTCGAGGGGCGGAGCCTGAGTTGAAACTCGCTCCCGGGATGCACATCACCTACATCGGCAATACGACCGCCGATCGGATGCAGCATCACGCGTGGCTCGAAACATACATGCATGCGCTGTATCCCGAATACAATCTGACGTTTCGAAATCTCGGATTCCCCGGCGACGAAGTCAAACTGCGATCGCGGTCCGAAAACTTTGGAACGCCGGACCAGTGGCTGACGAAGACAAAGGCTGACGTGGTCTTCGGATTCTTCGGCTACAACGAAGCCTTGCGCGGAGAAGCGGGGCTGGATCAGTTCCGGCGCGAACTGGCTGAGATGATCGACGGGATGCGGGCTCAGAAATATAACGGAAAATCGGCTCCCGAACTGGTTCTGTTTTCGCCGATCGCGCACGAAAATTTGAAGAGCCGGCATCTCCCGGTCGGATCGGAAAACAATCAGAAACTCGAACTCTACACCCGCACGATGCAGGCGATCTGCCAAGAGAAGCACGTACGGTTTGTCGATCTGTTTACACCGACGCTGGAACTTTACAGCCGTGCCGACCAGCCGCTCACAATGAACGGGATTCATCTGCTCGACCACGGAAATCGCGAATTGGCGAAAGTGATCGTCGAGGATCTGTTCGAGAAGACGGCTCCCGCCGAGAACGAACAACTGCTGAAACTCCGGGAAGCCGTACTCGACAAGAACTATTACTGGTTCAGCCGGTATCGCGTTGTCGACGGTTACAACGTCTACGGAGGCCGCTCGAAGCTCGCCTGGTTCGGTCAATCGAACGCGGACGTGATGATGCGGGAAATGGAAATCTTTGATGTCAAGACCGCGAATCGCGATCAACTTGTCTGGGCGCGTGCGAAAGGGCAGGACCTCGTCGTCAAGGACGACAACCTCCCCCAAGAGCTGGCGGTCCAAACCAACAAACCCGGTCCGCTCGCAGGGGGGAAGATGCAATATCTGGGCGGTCAGGAGGCGATCTCGAAGATGACCGTCCATCAGGACATGCAGGTCAATCTGTTCGCCTCGGAGGCGATGTTTCCGAGGCTGATCAATCCGGTCCAGATGTCGGTCGATACGGACAGCCGGTTGTGGGCGGCGGTCTGGCCTTCGTATCCGCACTGGAACCCGACGCAGCCGCGCGAAGATGCTTTGGTCATTCTCCCCGACAACGACGGTGACGGTGTCGCGGATGAGTGCATCGTGTTTGCGGACGAACTCAACAGCGTGACGGGATTCGAGTTCTGGGGCGGCGGTGTCCTCGTGGCGTGTCCGCCTGAAATCTGGTTCCTCAAAGATACCAACGGTGACGACAAAGCCGACGTGAAAATCCGAATGCTTCAGGGAGTCTCGAGTGCCGATACGCACCACTCAGCGAATGCCGTGCTGGTCGGTCCGGACGGCTGGCTGTACTGGTCGCGCGGGATTTTCAACGTCGCCAACTTCGAGACGCCGACGAAAACTTATCGCTCGGGAGCTTCGGGCGTGCATCGCTTCAACCCTCGAACCTTCGAAGTCGAATTTCATTTCCCGATCGGTCCCAATCCGCACGGAGACGTGTTCGATCAGTGGGGTTATCAGTTCGCCACTGACGGAACGAGCGGGACGGGAAGCTACATCAACATCGGCAAGGGGGTCGGCAACAAACAGTGGTACGAGAAGCGCGTCCGTCCGGTCGCGGCGACTGGCATCCTCTCCAGCAGCCACTTCCCCGAGCAGTTTCAGGGTAATTTTCTGATCAACAACTGCATCGGGGTGCTGGGCGTTCTACAGCACGAAGTCAAGTACAACGGGGCCGACATCACCGCCGAAGAGGTCGAGCCGATTCTGCTCTCGTCGGATGAGAATTTTCGCCCCAGCGACCTGGAGATCGGCGGAGACGGAGCGTTGTACATCGCCGACTGGCACAATGCGTTGATCGGCCACATGCAGCACAACATGCGCGACCCGAACCGCGATCATCAGCACGGCCGCGTGTATCGCGTGACCTACAAAGACCGGCCATTACTCGAACCGGCCCGCATGAAAGGCCATCCGATCGCGGAAGTCTGCGATCATTTCCTGGCGAAGGAAAACGGAACGCGTTATCGCGCCCGACTCGAATTGTCGGGCCGCGACTCGGATGAAGTCGCCGCGGAGGTGACAGCCTGGACGGCCACGCGAGACGTTGCGAATCCCGCTGCTGCGCAAGCGTTACTCGAATGTTTGTGGGTCTTCGAAGAGCATCGACTTCCGAATGCAAAGCTGCTGGCGACGGTGTTTCGAGCCTCCGAACCGCGCGTTCGCGCTGCGGCGATTCGCACGCTGGGTCACTGGGGAGATGAAATCGAAAACTGGCAGCAACTGCTGGTGGCGGCT
>DATKCB010000122.1:0-3546 GCA_035513495.1 Planctomycetaceae bacterium
GTGAACGGCCAGATCGCTCCTTCGCGGTGATACACGCGATCGACTTTCAGCAAGGGGAAGTCGTGCCGGAGACTGTAATATCCGAGGTGATCACCAAACGGGCCTTCCGGTTTAAGATGCTGAGGGTCGACCGTTCCACAAATGCAGAAATCCGCTTCTGAATAAATCGCGGGTCCGTTCGCCTGGGGAATCATGCGGATCGCCCGTTTCTGCAACGCTCCGGCAAACGTCAGTTCTGAGAGCCCTTCGGGGAGCGGCATCACTGCCGCCAGGATCATTGCGGGAGAACCGCCGATGAACACGTTCACGCGAAACGGTTCTCCCCGCGCGATCGCTTCGGCGTGATGGACTCCGATGCTGCGGTGAATCTGGTAATGGAGTCCGACTTCGCGGTCGGGTTCGTACTCGTTTCCGGCGAGTTGCACGCGGTACATGCCGAGATTGGAATTCATCAACCCCGGTCGGCCCGGATGCTCGGTATAGACCATCGGTAACGTGACGAACGGACCTCCGTCAGCGGGCCAGTTGACGAGCTGAGGAAGTTCGGAGATGGTCGTCGTGTACTCCAGAATCGGTCCCTGCCGTGATTTTCGCGGGAGCATTGAGAGAGCAGGCCGGATCGCGCTTAGATATTTCCAGGGAGTTTTCGCGAACTGCATCGGATCGATTTTCAGAGCGATCAAGCGTCTGACCGATTCGAGCGAATCGCGAAACAGAAAATGGGTTCGTTCTCGCGTTCCGAACAAATTGCAGACGACAGGAAAGCGGCAGCCCTTGACCCTTTCGAACAGCAAGGCCGGCCCTTGTGCCTGATAGACCCGCCGCTGAATCTCGCTCGCTTCGAGATACGGATCGATCTCGGCCGAAATTCGAACGAGCCGTCCCGTGCGTTCGAGGTCGGTCACGCATGCCTTAAGATTCCGATAGCCCATCGAAGATCAAGCCCCCTGATCCGTGAAGTCCGCGGATCGAATCGACCCAGGGAACCACGATACAGCATATCAGCCGCAACACCTACCGTCCTATCACGATATCTCGATGTCAAATCGTGAAATGCAGAAGTGTTGAAGCTGTGTGAGCTATCGTTTCTTCGTTCAGGCGACTTCCGACAGTCGGGGGATCGGTGCGGACAGAAAATGTTCGACGCGTCCCGAGGTCCAGTCTTCCCGGATGCGGTCGATCGAGTCCATCATCGTCGGCATGCCGGTCTGCAAAATTCGCCGCGCTGCGTTCGATTGCAGACAACATTCACCGCGTCCGAAGCCGGTCAGCGGTTCTTCGAGCGCCACGGTCGAAGTTGAGATCGGCAACGGGAACCCCAACTGTTCGGCGACTTGCGAAACCCACTGCCGGGGACTGACCCGCTCGGCTCCACCGAGATGAATGATGCCGCATGCGTCGGTCGCGAGCAGACGGCACGCCAGCTCCGCAAACAGTTCGGCGTACATCGGAGTCGCGTGTGCGGTCCGGTCGAGGAGATTGTCCTGCACAGGATGTTCTGCGACGAAGCGCTGCATCAGATGTGAGTCATTCCACCCGATGACGTGTGAGCGAATCACGAGCGAGCCGGGACAGAGTTCGGTCACGATCTGTTCCTGCTCGCGGATCGAACAGGCTCGGATGGAGGAACAATAACATTCGTCGTCTTCGGCATGAAACATCCAAGGGCCGGTAAACACGGCATCCGAGGAAACGAACGCCAGCCGGATTCCGAGTTCACCGCACGCACTCGACCAGAGGCGAACCTGCGGTGTATCGGAGCAGGCAATGTCAGCGGCGCTCCAGCACGAACGCGCGGCTTCTCCACAGAACACGACGCGGTCAACGCGGTCAGCTTGCAGCAGCAGTCGAGCCGATTCGGCGGTCTGCCGGGAGAGTCGCCGCCGGTCGCAATTGATTCGAATCTGAGTCCCGTCGTCAGCCAACGCGAGAATGCGATTGTTTTTAGACAACTCCCGGGCGAGATGCATGCCGGTGTCAGTATCGACTCCACAGATCAAAATCGTTTCCATCAGTCGGCCTCCTTGCCAGTAGCGGGAAATGAGCGTGCGGGACGTTCGGGTTCTGAGCGTCGGAAGTATATCGATCCTGCGATTTCCCGCAATCCGGATCTGGGTGCAAGACATGACTGGGGGCGCACGACGCACTTTGCGCGTTCCAGATGCTGTGGTAAAAAGTCTCCTGGATAATCGGCAAGTGGAATTGCCATCACTTCAATCGGAGGCCAAGGATGGTTCAGCGAACGATGGGAACGGCGAAATTGACGCCCGCAGTGCGGCAACGCTTGGAAAGTTAGTCGCCCAGATGCGACAGCTCGTGTACGGCCACGCAGGGTTTCCGGAATGGGGAACCCTGTTCGCCGAGATCGAGGATGACGCCAAGGAGGTCGGACACGAATTCATCCGTCTTTTGATGGAACAGACCGCCCAACTGCAGGCCGCGGCCCTCCCCGCCGCAGCCTTGACCACCGGGACGGACGAAACGCCCCGAATCACCGGTCTCCAGAAACGAACGATCGAGACCGAGTCCGGCCCGGTGAACTGGAACGAGCCCCAGGCCCACCTTCCGAAATCCCGGAAGGCTTTTTTCCCCTCAATCGAAAGCCCTGGGACTGGAGGTTGATGAACACCTCTCCCCCGCAGTGACGCGCAAGTGCGTGCATCTGGCGACGAAACTTCCCTCGTTTCGATCCGCCCGGGAAAGCATCGCCGAGACCATCGAAGTCCCGCTGACGACCAAACGGGTCGAACGGCTCACCGAGCGGATCGGCGAAACGCGGGTCCACCAGCGTGAGTTCGCGATCCGACTGTGGGAGCGATCGCCGCTGATGGAGAAACTGGCGGCGGCACCCCCCGGTGTGAAGCCTCCCCCAGCCGCCTGCGTGAGTTGCGACGGCGGTCGGATACAGCGGTGCGACCTGCCGGAACAGGCGAAGTCGCACTGGTGCGAGTCGAAAGTCGGCATCCTGTTGGAACTGGAATCTTCTCGACACGAACAGGATCCCTGTCCGGAACTTCCCGACACCTTTCGCGATCTGGCCAAAATGAACACGCTGACGCGCGAGATCCATCGCGCGGCCGCGGAACGGGCCGATCCCCGGGGACAGGTGTTTGAACCACCCGAGGAAGAGTCCCCGGAACACGCTCCGCCACCGGACCCGATCATGGCAGAACTCAAGGCTCGCTCGGCGGAACTGTTTGAGCAATTGGTGGAAGCACTGGTCGATGAGGGCATGCAGGCCGGTGAATTCGAGATCGATTCGATACGGTACAACCTCATCCGCCGCGTGATGGCCGTGGCCGCGTTCGCGTCCGGCACCAAACCGTGGACGGTGAGTTTCAAAGGCGCGCTGCAAACGCTGAACAATCTGCTGCCGGTCTTGAGCGCGGATGTGTCGACGGAGGAATGATGCACAGCGCTGCTGAGGGCGATCGCAACCCACGTGGTCGGCCACCGCCCGGACCGCTACGAGCCTCGCCTCTGCAAACGACGCCCGAAGCAATACAAGCAACTGCGCAAACCGCGCGCGGAATACAGAAAACGAAT
>DATKCB010000123.1:0-2934 GCA_035513495.1 Planctomycetaceae bacterium
CGGACCATCTGGCACGTCGTCGCCGTCGGCGTCGGGAATGAACTGAAGTTCGGCGGCGTTGAGAACGTAGATTCCGCCGGGAGCGAATTCGAGCGACGTCAGCCGATTGGCCTTATCCCAGAAGACGGTCCGCTTGTCGAATTTCCCGTCGCGGTCCGTATCTTCAAAGATCAGAATGCGGTCGTCGATTCCTTCGGCGAATTTGTGTCCGTCATAAGAATAGCTCTCGACAACCCACATCCGCCCCCGAGCGTCGAACTTCATGTCAAGCGGCTGTCGGACATCCGGTTCTGCGGCAAACAGATCGACGTGGAAACCCTCGGGAACCGTAATTATTTCGAGCGCTTCCTGCGGCGTCGGCGGACGATCTTCGGGTTTCTGAGTATCGGTGGCGGGCTTGAAATCGTCTGCATGAATATTCACCGAAATGAAACATGCAAACAGAGTTAAGAAACGCAGCATGAATCAGTTCCTCGCGAGAATAAAAAACCGGACGATTATGCAGTTCGATCATAACGCATCACACTTCGAAACGAAATTCCCAAGTCGGCGGTGATCATCCCGCTGGGATTTCGGTTAGAAGTTGAAGCTATCCGATCAATTCCCTTCGCTTGTCACTCCGGCGGTGCGTCGGTACGCTGAGGGCAGTTTCTCAAGGAGATCTCGCTAAAATGTCACAAGTCATCACCGAAATCAAAGTCGGCCACAGCCCTGATCCCGACGACGCGTTCATGTTTTACGCACTCGCTAAGGACAAAATCGATACCGGCAGCTACCGCTTCACGCACGAACTGCAGGACATCGAGTCCCTCAACCGCCGGGCCTTCAGCGGCGAACTCGAACTGACCGCCGTCAGCCTGCACGGATACGCTTATCTGTCCGACAAATATGCTCTGTGCTCGTGCGGAGCGAGCATGGGGGATAATTACGGTCCGATGGTCGTCTCCCGCGAAGCCTGGTCGGTGGACGATCTGCGGGGCAAGACAATCGCCGTCCCCGGAACCTACACGTCAGCGTTCCTCGCTCTCAAGCTGGTGCTGGGTGACGACTTCGAACACGAAGTTCATCCGTTCGATGAAATTCTGAACGTCGTCGAACAGGGGAAAACAGACGCCGGGCTGATCATTCACGAAGGTCAGCTCACCTACGAAAATCAGGGTCTGAAGTTGATCGTCGACCTCGGTGAGTGGTGGCACGAAGAGACCGGTCTGCCGTTGCCGCTGGGAGCGAATGCGATCCGCCGCGATCTCGGTGAGCAAGCGATGGAAGAAGTGACCGCCCTGCTCAAACAAAGCATTCAGTACGGTCTCGATCATCGCGAAGAAGCCCTGGCTTACGCGCTGCAGTTCGGGCGCGACCTCGACGACAAGAAAGCCGACAAGTTCGTCGGGATGTACGTCAACGACTGGACGCTCGACTTCGGCGAAGCGGGCCGCGAATCGGTCAAGCTGTTTCTCGACCGGGGATACGACGCAGGCATCATTCCCCATCAGGTGAAACTCGATTTTATCGGCTGAGTTTCGCTGCGACTCCCTCCCCATCCTGTTTCACAACACAGAAAAATCACGCATGAGTTCTTCCGACTATCTGACCGAACTGTTTGGACTGTCCGGCAAAACGGCCATCGTGATCGGAGGGACGGGTGTGCTGGGAGGCGCGATTGCGCAGGCTCTGGGGAATGCTGGAGCGCACGTCATTGTCGTGGGACGCAGTGCCGAACGGGGAAACGAGCGCGTTTCCGAAATCGAATCCGCAGGCGGTTCCGCTAAGTTCTTCGCCGCCGACTCGACCTCGCGCGGCGACCTCGAAGCGATCGTGGCTCATCTCAAATCAACCAGCCGTCAGGCGGACATTCTCGTCAACGGAGCCGGGATCAACTCGCCGACGCCGTTTCTGGAAATCACTGACGAAGAGTGGGATCGCATCTTTAACGTGAATCTCGCCAGCGTGCGGATCGCGTGCCAGGTGTTCGGCGATTTCATGCTCGAATCGAAGACGCCCGGCTCGATCATCAACATCGCCTCGGCCAGCGCGATCACTCCGCTCTCCCGCGTCTTCACCTACTCGGCGAGCAAAGCGGCCGTACTCAACCTCACGCAAAACCTGGCCCGCGAATGGGCGGAGCAGGGAATCCGCGTCAACGCCCTCTCCCCCGGTTTCTTCCCGGCAGAACAGAACCGCAAGGTTCTCACTCCCGAGCGAGTCGAAAACATCATGCGCCACACCCCGATCAACCGCTTCGGCGACCCTCAGGAACTCGCCGGTGTGACTCTTCTGCTGGCTTCGAACAATGCAGGGAGTTTTATCACCGGAGCGAATTTCGTGGTGGATGGTGGATTTAATGCGATGACGATTTGAAACCGATCCCGTTCGTTTCCTTCACAGCGTCAAGGACGATCACACAAAATTGATCGTTGCAAATCAGGACGACTCACGGCTTCTACTGTTCGGCTCTCACGCCAATGATAAATTGTTCCGGGAAGCTCGACGTGTTCTTGCTGTTCGGCAAATACCAATGCTCAGCAATAATTCGTTCGCCATCCACATGAAAGCGTGACACACGTTTTCCTTGTTCGAACGTCATCCAGGCGGCGTTTTCTTTGATCACAATTTCTCCTTGTTCGGGATTAGAAATATTTCCATCCCTAACGAGTGAGAAATAGAGCTTCGTGCCAGACTTGCGAATCTCAACTTGATGAATTGCACCCGCCGAGTATTTGAGATTCCAACGTCCAATGTATTTCGACTCAATACTCGATGTTGATGGAATGCTTTGCTTTTCGATCTCTTCGATAGTATTTCGAATCTTGAGCGCCTCATCGATTTCTCCCCGAGATTTCTCCTTCTTGAATGCGTCCTCCAGTCCTTTCAGTAACTCCATAGTTGCTTTTTTCTTTTCTTTCTCAAATGCCTCGGCCGCTTTTCCTTCCCATC
>DATKCB010000124.1:0-2931 GCA_035513495.1 Planctomycetaceae bacterium
TGTGCGATCTGATCGCCCGGCTCACCACCGGCCGCGACTGGCCCGACGGAGCCGCGTCCAACGGTTACGCAGAGGTCCTGTTCATCACGCCCGAAGCGGGACGCGGTGACATCGTGTCTCCCCGGCTGCGGCAGGCCGGGGCCGACCTGTCCCGGGTGTAACTCCTCTCGTCGATCGAGTGGGAAGATACGGCGATCCGGAAATCCCACCGCACGCCGTTTCAACTCCCCGAGGACGGACCGCTGCTGGAATCGTTTTTGAACGAACGCAAGCATGTCCGGCTGGTCGTGATCGATCCGCTGTCGCACTTTTTGCATCTACCGGACAAACCCGCCGAGCGCGGCGTCGCCATGCACGAACTGCTGGCCGATCTGGAGTGGCTGGCGGAATCGCAGCAGACCGCGATCGTGTGTGTCGAGTCGGCGCGGCGGGGCGGAGTGATCGGGACGGCCGAGCGGACGCAGTGGCGGGCGTCGTACGATCCGGCGTTCAAGTCGGTCTGGGGAGTAGCCCGCGATCCGCGCGACCGCACGCGGCGACTGCTGCTGCCGGTCCGGCATCATCTGGGGGATGACCGCACGGGCTTGCAATTCACAATCGAGCCGGGCGACCTCGGAACCGCCCACATCGCCTGGGGCGACCCGGACGACACGCTCACGTACGCAGAAGCAACCGGACGCGTCCGTCTGGGCCGCAGCGTCTGGAGTTTTTCGCAGACCGCCGACGCCGAAGCGTGGCTGCGGGTGTATCTCGCCGACGGAGAGAAAGCGTCGGTGGACATCTTCATCGACGCGCGGGAGCAGGGGTTTACGGAGAATCCGGTCCGCGACGCATTGAGACGTGTCGCGACCAAACGGAAACAAGGCTTCGAGGGTAACTGGTTCTGGAGATTAAAGTGAATGTCTCATTGGAACTTGATTTCAGAATAACGCTTGAGCTTCGTGTTGACGGCTCAAATGCGCAACATGATTTCATGAAACAAACAAGAATCCGAGTTTTTTCTGCAACTACTTTAAAAACGGTCAAATCTCTCGGGTTTCGCTCGAACTTATGAACTTGTGAACTTGTGGTCTTTCAAAAAGCCCAAGTTCGAAACTTATTGGACTTACGTCAAAAAAACGACCCGAGTTGTGAAACAAGCAACTCGATGCTCTTTGACAATTTATCGATAGTTAGCGATGCCACGATCCCGCTCCGCGCAACAGGTCGAGGCGTTCGCGTGTGCGGGTCCGTAACGAAAGTGAAAGCGGTGACAAGTCTCCGCACTCCAAAGATTTGATCCCCCGATCTGTGAGTGATGGCTGGCTGAGGCGTTTTGAGAGTTTCGAACGAGAAAAATCCAGGTTTTGCCAGAATACCCCAAATGGAAACCCGCAACGTCAGTGAGGGCGAGCGGGCATTACGAGACGTCAATCTGAACTCGCCCTCGCTGACGCGTCGGGTTTCCCTGTTCTGACAAAGCCTGGATTTTTCTCGTTCGTGACCCGATTCACGCTCCAGCCACCCTCGATCCTGTCAGACCGGCGACGAAACTCAGGCGAGTTTCAGGAGTTTGCGCGTCAGCCATTCGAGCGAGAGCAGGCCGATCAGGAGGTACATCACCCAGTCGCGGTCCCACAGAGGCCGGGAACTGACGTCGATCTGAACTTCTTCTCCCTTGTTCGGCAGCAGCTTCGGGATCCGGTCTACTGCATTGGCGACGGTCAGGTATTCGCCGTTCGTATCGGCGACCAGTTCGCGAAGCAGTTTGGGATTCTGCTGGGTGTTGTCCGATTCGAGACGAGGCACGGTCACATTGATTTCGGCAAGCTCGGCCTGTTGGGATTCGAGGGATTCGTCGCGGGCCGGATCGGGAAGTTCCAGGCGATAGTTCCCCTGTTTCGTGACCCGGAAATCGCCCACGTACTCACCCTCGCGATTGGGATCTTTGACGAGTTTCGGAACGGGGATGATTTCTTTTCCGTCCGGCTCGAAGATGTGCAATTCGATTTCGGGGATCGTCAGCGGAGCCAGTTGGCGATCGAACGCGCGGGCACGCACGCGAACCGTCTGTCCGAGATAGTAGTCCTGACGCTCGGGCATCAACGTGATCCGCTGGTTCCCCTGTTTCGTCCGGCCCTGGGAAACTTCGCGAATGGCCCGAATCCAGAAGCGGTCGAAGTATTCATCCGAAATCGAACGAATTCGCCAGATTTCTCCGCTCCCGAGATACAGCACTCTCCCGGCTCCATAAAACTGGGAAGCGATCAGGATCGGCTGTCCGTATTGCGAGGCGAACCGGGGATCGGAAAAAGTCGCGTAGACCGTGGCGGTCGGTTTGCTGCCGAGCGTGGGGTAACAGCGATAGATGCCCGGATAGTCTTTCCAGGCGATTTTCGACGCTCCGGGGTCGTCTTCCAGTTGCAGAAAACCGGCGTCCTCTCCATCTTTGGTGAACTCGATCGGCCAACCCTGATCGGACGAGATGGTCGAGACGATATCAAATCCCCCCAGAGTCAGATAGACCGGCAGCATATCCAGCAGCGGTTTGTACGGTTTTTCTTCGAGGTTCTCGCCGGAATCCGCCAGTGTGCTCAACTCGCCCGTGAACACGTCGCCCGCCACGTAGATCATTCCGCCGGAGTGCGTTCCCACCCACTCGGTCAGGAGTTTGATTTGATCGGCGTCGAGCATCGTCCAATCGGGATCGAAGGCGATAACGACATCGTATTTGGAGAGCTGCTCGGGGTCCGCGGGAAACTGTGTGAGCAATTCGCGTGCATCCTGATCGACGGCTCCCGCGATTGTCGAATCGACAGTCTGCAGCCAGATGTCCATCTCCACTCCGGCGCGGCGGCTGAGCATGCTGCGGATAAAATGATAATCGCGCATCGGTCCGCCGGCGACGATCAGGATTTCGAGTTTTTTCTTGGTGACGCTGACCGTACGCCG
>DATKCB010000125.1:0-7478 GCA_035513495.1 Planctomycetaceae bacterium
GAGCGTCCTCAACTTGCCGAGCCGAGGTTCGAGGAGCTTGCCCATGTAGAGCATCGCACAACCGTTCATCAACAAATGGAGCAAACCCACGTGATGAAACGCATTGATGGGAACTCGCCAGAGTTGGCCATCCCAGAGATCGAAAGGACCGGCAAAGAGGGGAATCTGCTCGACTTTTCCGTTTTTCGAAGTGATTTGATTGTATTGAACGAGAAACACCGTCGCTCCCAAGTCCCGTTGCGCTTCGCTCTGGGGATTGCGGGAGTTCGAGTGATCGTCCACCAGAAACAGTACGGCGACGTAGAGAAAGCATGACGTCCAGACCACACCGACAGTCATGGGAGCCAGGATGATCGAGCGGGACGAACGCATCGTTGACTCTCGGTCGAGACGAATGGAAAGGGAGAAACTTCATTCCACTGAAGTACGCCGAGCGGCGCTCGTCAGTGAGGAGTATTCGATGAATATCAGAAATTCAAGAGTCAGTATGTTCGATCCCGCGCCGGTGTTCTCAGTTTCCGTCGGATTTTCGAAGGTCCAGACAGTTCAATGTTTCGGCATCTCTGACGAACAGCAATCCCTTCGACAACGCGGGGAGCGCGGAACCCTGGGGAGTCGGTTTGACCACCGAGGCGCGGGCCACCTCTTCGAAGCGATCGCGGCTTGTCGTGGCGACGATGAGTTCGCCGCCGACCGTTACGATCAGCAGATGTCTGTCGGCACGGATCAATGTCGCAAACTCATCGAGTGGTTGATTCCACCGGACTTTCTGATTGACGGGATCGAGACAGCGCAGCGCGGGTCGCCCGCTGTCTTGACGACCGTGAACTCCGAACAGAACATCTTTGTCGGCAACAGATGTCGCGTACTGACTCGAGATCTGATCGTCGCTCGCCCACAATTCCTTAAAACCGTCGAGAGCAGGCTGACCGAAGACGGCCCCGACTCCGTAACTCGCCGACAGAAACAGTTTTCCGTCGAATATGACGGGATTAGCTGCATTGACCGTCGGTCCGCGTTTGCCGAACGGGATCGTAAACAGGACCGTACCGTCGGCGGGATCGAGAGCGATGCAGTTCATCCTCGTCATCGCGATCACCACACGTTTCGTTCCGATGGTGGTTGCAATCGGAGAGGAATAACTCGCGGCCTCGCTCGTGGCCTTCCAGAGTTCGCGACCGTCAGCGGAGGAGAAAGCAACCAGGCCGGCATCGGTTCTGGTTCCTCCGACGTTCACGATCACTCGGTCATCCACCACCAGGGGCGAGCTACCCGCTCCGAAATAACCTTCGTCGGCTTGATAAATCTGGTGCGTTTCGACGCTCCATTGCGTTTTTCCCGTCTTCAGATCGAGACACCGCAACCCACCTGCCGAGCCGAACACGATCACGCGCTCTTCGGCAATCGTCGGGACGCAGCGCGGACCGTTATCGTACGTGACCTGTGGAACGTAGTCTGTCTCGAACTCAGTCTTCCACAACGGTTTTCCCGTGGTCGCGTCGAAGCACTGGACGACCTCCTGGTTTCGGATGCGATGAAACGCAATCGTACGATTGTCTTTGACGGCGACACCGGCGAATCCGGTTCCGAGTGGAGCGCTCCACAGCAAACGAGGACCGCTGACAGGCCACTTGAAGTTCAGTTGTTCATCCGACGCCGCGATTCCATCCCGGTTCGGGCCGAGAATCTGAGGCCAGTCTCCCGCTCGCAGGATCGAAGCGGACAGACTCACTGACAGCAAACAGAGCACAAACGAACGACATGCAGACATCATCGTCCCCACCTGACCAAAGGCCGCATCGAGCGTAAGAAATGCTCGACTGCGTGAAGTATTCCGGAACAGCAGCCGCTCCCCGACAATCGGGAAACACATTCACACTATAACAGAATATTTCCTGAAAACGACTTCCAGTGGGAAAGGCTTATCGGCTTCTGATCGAGAGGCCGGTTCCGATAAAGTAATCGTCGGCCGCGTCGTTGAGACCGACGCCGCCGCGAATATCGAATTGCACGTCGTTCGAGAGAAGGTAGGTGAAGCCGCCGTTAAAGTAGTGTTCGGTTTGAGCCGTTTCGGCACCGTTCGGGAACAGTCCGTACCACTCGGTGTACACTCCGAGATCGTCGGTCAGTGACGCGACGACGGTCCAGGATTGTGCCCATTCGCTGTAGATGTCCTGAGTCGTTCCGTCAACGGCGCGGTTGACTTGCGTGCTTCCACCGGTCGCGAAGACGTCGTTGATTTCCCAGGAATAAAGCCAATTGACTCCGGGGAGTGTTTCCTCGTTGCTGAAATTCGAACTCCCGGTCGGTACGGTCATCTGGGGAACGAGGGCCATCTCCGGCAGCCATTCGTGTTGACCCGTCAGTCCGATTTTGAATCCCAGATACAGGTCTTCTGTTCCAGAGGTGAGCGAGTTGACTCCTCCCGTGCGAGTTCGTTGGTCCACGGGAAACAGGGCGATTCGAAATTCCAGCCAATCTTCGAAAATTCCGTAACGAACAAGAGGTTCTCCGAATGACTGCGAGCGGACGCTCTCTCCCGAGTCGCTGTTGTAAGTGTATGTGTAACCGAATTCGATCTGAAAAACTCCGCGTCCGACGGTCGAACTCGCCTCTGTAAAGTCGGGACGGTCAGTCACCAGAGGTTCATCGAGATTCGGGCCACCCGATCCCGCAGGTGCGCCTCTCCACGAGAACAGCGTCCCGTTACCCGCGGAGTGACTCAAAAACGGGTCGTCGAGTAATTTGAATAATTCTCCCGCCGTTGCGGTGGAGGCGATGCACACCGTGGAGAGAAATAAAAGCAGACAGGCTCGATAGACAGGCATAATTCATCATCCTTGATTTGAATCGGTTATTTTTTTTATCGAATCTTCTGCTCCATCGATGAAGCCCAAGGCGTCTTTTTTTTGATCGACCAAAATCTCAATGTCGGTCGATAACGATTCTGACGATTGAGCCGAAAATACCGAGTTAGTTCGCGTTAGTTCGCGTCAGTTCACGAACGGTAGATTCAAATACTTTCAGTCGTTGGGTTTCTCTTTCGGACGAATGACAACGTCCAGACCCACCAGCGTGGTCTGGATCTCCCATTCGTTTCGATTCCAGTTGACGATCACTTTCTTGGCCTCTAGTCGGTCGAGCACCTGTTCGACGTAATCGGGGACCTTGTCTTCGAACTCCTGCAGCAGATTCAGCTTTCTCCCGAGCAGATTGAAGATTCCACTCACAGGGCTGTTTCCGTATTTCTCGATCCACGCTTTCCCCTCGAGTGAAGCTGCGTCGGGTCCTTGCAGCGTGAGTTGAAACGATTTGATCGCCTTGCCAAACGAAGCCATCACTCCGTCTCCCAGCCCGAAGTAGTCCTTGTGCAGGATCTCGACAGTCCCATTACGAACGCGGGCCGCTTTGTAGATTTCGTCAAGATCGGTTTCGAGAAAGTCGGTTTTCAGGGCGAGGTTCAGGGCCTTGGCGAGGTTCCGCAATGCGACCGCGGGTTTGGTGAGGGCCGGAGAAATGCAGAGTTCGAGATCGGACAATCCTCCTGCTTTACGGGCGGTGATCGGTTGCTCGCCGGAGTTCCCCGCCAGACCGATGGCAAATTCGAGATCGTCTAGGGGTTGCTGTTCCGTTTTCCGCTTGGCCATGAAGGAGGCTCCTGAGAGATTGAATGTTCCAAAATTCTGTAGATCAGATCGTGATTTTGAACGATTCGCGACCGCGTTCGCAAGAGTGGCCTTCAGAGAATAAGGAAGGACACTTTTGCGCATTCCCGTTCCCGATCAACGAATTTTGTTGCGATGCGGATTAAAAGTGGAAAAGAATGCACGAGAGAATGTTCCCAATCGTTCCAGCATCTCACAACTGCCGAGGAGTTTTTCGATGATCGTTCGCCTCACGATTCTCTTATTGAGTCTGGTTTCGGTCCTGGATGCTCAGGAACCGGTCGAGATCGACGTCCTTCTCAAGAACGGAACGATTCTTGACGGAACTGGATCTCCCCGATTTGTGGGAAATGTCGGATTGGCGGGGGATAAGATCGTCGGCATCGGCGAGTTCGAGTTTTCGGGAGTTCCGTTCACAGTCGATTGCTCCGGACTCGTCATCGCGCCGGGCTTCATCGATTTGCACAACCACAGCGATTGGAACATCGTCACTCCCGAGATGCGATCGAATCTCAACTTTCTGACGCAGGGATGCACAACCGTCGTCACAGGGAATTGCGGGGCCGGCCCGGTCGATGCGGATGCCTACTACAAAAAAATCGAAGCCAACGGTGCAGGTACGAATATCGTGCATCTGCTGCCGCAGGGAAATCTGCGAGGCGAGGTGATCGGACAAGACGACCGCAAGGCGAACACCGCAGAACGCCGCAAGATGGAGAGACTCGCGAAACAGGCGATGGAAGATGGGGTCTGGGGGATGTCGACAGGTTTGATTTATGTCCCCAGTGTTTACGCCGACACCGACGAACTCGTCTCCATTGCCGAAGTGGTCGGGAAGGAAGGGGGCATCTATGTCAGTCACATGCGGGGGGAAGGGACGACGCTGCTCGCGTCGGTTGCAGAACTGATCGAGATCGGCGAACGTGCCAAACTGCCGGTCCACGTATCGCACTTCAAGGCGTCCGGCAAGGATGCCTGGGGACTGATCCGACAAGCCGTCGACATGATTGACGAGGCAAGAAAAAAGGGTCAGGTCGTCACCGCCGATCAATATCCGTATATCGCGTCGAGTACCTCGCTCGAAGCCACGCTCATTCCGACCTGGGCGAGAGCGGGAGGTCACGACAAGTTGATGCAGCGGATCAACAGTCCCGACGAGGGGACCAGAATTCGCGAAGCGATCGAACGGAGTCTCGAACTCAAAGACGAGGGCCGCCGGGTTCAGTTTGCCCGATTTGAGAAGCGTCCCGAATGGGTCGGACAGAATCTCTACGAAGTCGCGCAGTCCGAAGGGAAAACGCCGCTCGAAATTGCCTTGTACGTGACCGAGAACCGAGGTGCGTCGATCGTGAACTTCAGCATGGACGAAGAAGATGTCCGTTACGCAATGCAACGCGACTGGGTCGCGACCGCTTCCGACGGCCGCGCGGCGATTCCGGGGAGCGATAAGCCGCACCCTCGGTTTTATGGAACGTTTCCCCGCAAGATCGGACATTACTGTCTGCAGGAAGAAGTGCTGCCGCTCGAACAGGCGATCCGCAGTGCTTCGGGACTGCCTGCCGACATTCTCGGAATGAAAGATCGCGGCTACCTTAAACTCGGCCAATCCGCAGATGTTGTGGTGTTCGATCCCGAGAAACTGATCGACAATGCGACGTTTCAGGATCCGCATCGGTACAGTCAGGGAGTGAAGTATCTGTTTGTTAACGGAACGATCACGATTTCCGACGGACACCCGACCGGTGCGCTGGCGGGACGAGCGTTGCGAAAACCTCGACCGTGAGAATGAGGAGTCAAAAATGGCCAGCGTTCTGATTGATAGACGCGATCAGCTTCCCGACTGCTGTATTGGTGGAACCGCACAACCGGCTGAATCAACTCGATTGATTATTTCAAACAAAACTCTTCGATCAAACGAGAATAGCTCTGCGTGCCTCGTTCGAGTTGATCGAGTTCGATGAATTCGTCGTGCGTGTGTGCCTGTGCAATGCCGCCTGGGCCGAAAACGACGATTCGGTTGAGTTCCGAAAACATCGAACCGTCGGTTCCGTAGGCGACGGTCTTGGCCGAATCATTCCCGGAGAGTGCAAGCATCTCGCGGACAAATTCCGAATCGGGAGGCGTGTAGAGAGGATTCCCCCGAATCGGTTCGCTGTATTCGAGTCCGTTTGAATCCGCAGCCGTTTTGACACGATCCAAAAGGGAGTCGACGTCGGTTCCCGGCATTGGTCGGAAGTAAACGGTGCAGATGCTTTGGGGGGGAGTGATGTTGTACGCGTGAGTGTGATCGTTGATTCCGATGTTCCAGCTCACGGTCGGAGGGTCGAACTCGTCGTTTCGCCAAGCAATCTCGGTTTCGGTCTCATCGTGTATCTCTTTCATCACCTGCAAAAACGGGATCATCGCCAGGTTGGCATTGATGCCTGCTCGAGTACTCGAATGAGCGGCGCGGCCTCGTGCGGTGACGTGAAATCCGACGACTCCTTTGTGAGCGTAGACAACCGACAGCTCGGTCGGTTCACCGATCACGCAGCGGACATCGTGTTCGACCATCTCCCGATAAAATTTTGACCGACGGGCGACATCTGCCGCGCCTCCGAAACCGATTTCTTCGTCTGCCGTGCAGGTCACGTAGAGGGGGGCACTTAACCTTTGATTTCCCAACCCGGAGGCTGCTGCCAGGATACAGGCGAGCGAACCTTTCATGTCGCAACTGCCACGACCGTAAAGCCGATTGTTCTGCACGAAAGGTTCGAAGGGACTCTTTTGCGGACCTTTCCAGTCTACAGCGGGCACGACGTCGGTGTGGGCGAAGTAGGCGAATCCGCCTGTGCCGGATCCGCGTTTGGCGACCAGCGAAACCTTACGAACTCCATTCGGGTCGTCGTATTCCAGACGTTCCACTTCGAATTGAAGTTCGGTCAGCATCTCCGCGACGCGATTGCTGATTGCCGCATTGCTCGTGTTACTGACGGAGGGAAAGGGAATCAGTTGTTTGAGATATTCCACTGCATTCATGACGATGCTGATTTCTGGTGTGTTGAAAAGTGTGATCAGGATTTGAGGTGCCGGTCGAAAAACGTTTGCGTCAGATTCCACATCCTGTCTGACAGAACGTGTCCCGTTTGCTCTTCGATGAACCACGAGGAATTCTGTTCAGCGTGAATCGATTCTTCTCACGAGGTCGCCTTTCGCTTGTTCGCACGGAATCGGAAGTGCATGATAGTGCGCCGATCATCATATAAAAACGGATCGGCGAAAAGGCATAGGGAATCGAATTCGAAGGGAGTTGTCCGATGAAGTCAATCCGTGTGGCGACCTGTCAATTTCCCGTTGAAGCGTCGATTGAATCAAATCGACGCTGGGTGATGCGGCAGCTTCGGACCGCTTCCGAACGGGAGGCCGACATCGCTCATTTCTCCGAATGTGCGCTTTCAGGATATGCGGGAGTCGATGTGCCTTCCAGCGAGGATTTCGACTGGGAGGAACTCCGCGCCGCGACCGAAGACATCATGGCGGCTGCTCGGGAACTTGGCATCTGGGTGATTCTGGGTTCGTCCCATCCTCTTTCGGGCAGTCACAAACCTCACAACAGCCTGTATGTGATCGACAGTAAGGGATCGCTGGTCGATCGATACGACAAGCGTTTCTGCACTGGAGAATTGTCTCCCCAACCTTCGCTCGACCTGCTTCAGTACACTCCCGGTTCTCGGCCGGTGACGTTTCGGCTCAAGGGGATCACTTGCGGGCTGGCGATCTGTTACGAATACCGCTTTCCGGAACTGTATCGGGATTACTCGCAGCGGGGAGTGA
>DATKCB010000126.1:0-3590 GCA_035513495.1 Planctomycetaceae bacterium
ACCGGCAAGAGCAGGTCCGGTGTGTCGTTTTTTTCGGGAAGGAGTGAGGGGTTTTGTGAGATTGACTCGAAGACCTTGTTGACGGTCTCAATCACGATCGGCGACGAGCGATAGCTGAGGTCCATCGGCTCTTCCTGAACGCCGTTCAACTCGGATTTCACGCTGTCGAAGATTTCCGACTCTCCGCCCCGCCAGCCGTAAATCGCCTGCTTGACGTCACCCACGCAGAAGAATGTTTTGTCCAGATGGCGATTCACTTCGTGGGCGAAATGCCGAACCACGTTCCACTGCGTCAGCGAGGTATCCTGGAATTCGTCGAGCAGCAGATGATGGATCGCCGAGTCGAGGCGATATTCGATCTGAGGAAGCCTGGCCGAATCGAGGTTGTCCGACAGGATGCGGGTGACGTCTTCGAAGCGAAGCCCCTTTCGCGAGAGTTTGAGGGGGTGATAGATGGCGTGATATTTTTCGAGTAGTCGATAGGTCGCTTCGGTCTGGTACAGGAACTTATTGACGATCTTGGCGCGGGAGTGATCGATGAGCGGTTGATAGGCGGCGCGCATCTCGTCGTCGATCGGCTTTTTTGAAAAAGTCGTGTCTCCCGCGAGGATTTTGGGGGCGATCCCTTTCGAGACAAATCCACCCCAGTCTTCTGTTTCACATGCAATGATCGCGGCGGCGTGCGATTTTTCGATGGTCTTATGGGACGGTAACGAAACATCTCTCAGTCGTTCGATCCCCTCGTCGATTTGCTCTTGCTTCAACTCGGGAAGAGCAGGCTCTCCGAGCCAGGCGGTGGGATCGGATTCGCGGAAGATCGAATAGAAAATGTCGACCGTAGCGAGGAGACTCTCTAAAACATCCCGGGAGCTATCCCCCTGTTGCAGCAAGCCCAGAAACGTGATGAGACTGTTAAACTCCCCCGCTTCTTGTCTCAGCAGTCGTCGCAACGCTTCGACCCGCAGCGTCCGGTCGTCCGGATCTTCGAGGATCTTCCAACCTCCCGGCAATCCGAACTCGAGCGAAAAACTTCCTGCGGTCTGGATGAAGACGCTGTCGAGCGTACCGACGCGGAGGCGGTGAATCTGACGAATCAGAGTTTCCAGCATTGTCGCGGACTGAGCCTGCGTAAGCGGTCCGAGGTCGAGCGCTCGTTCGAGCGCGGCGCGAGAAGATTCGGTGGAAGCGGCTTCCGCGAGCGCGTGGAGCAGACGTTCGAGTATTTCGCCAGCCGCTTTTCGGGCGAAGGTGCTGGCCAGAATTCGATCCGGAGATTCGCCGCAGTAGAGCAGACCCAGAAATCGATTGGTCAGTCGGTACGTTTTTCCGGTGCCTGCGGAAGCGCGAATGACGAGATCGGGAAACTGTTCGGCAAGTTTGACAGTCATTCGGACTCTTCCTCAGTGTCGTCGTCGCTGCCGAGAATCGTTTCCAGACAGATTTCCGCAAACTCGCTCATCAAGCCCGGATTTTCGTTCGGCGGCCAGAAGACGTTCTCCCGGATCGAGCGGATAATCTCCCTGGCAATCTCGTCGGCATCGGCCAGTTCCTCGGCAGTCCAGGGAGCGATCGCATCCCTCACGTCGTCCAGTTTTTTGGGGAGGTTGATGTAACCGAGTTCCAGGTCGACGTCGATCTCCAAAGCCTTGACGAGATGCCGATAGAGGGGGAGTTGCAGATCGGTCCATTCCCCTTTTTTGGGTTTATAGTGAGTTGATTGAGGCGTTTTTGCCGAGTCGCTGGATTTGTAGTCGTAAATGCGTCGGTTTCCGGTATCCCGGTGAACGTCGATTCTGTCGATTCGACCCCGCAGATTCATCGGCACGCCGTCCACATCGAGGACGATCCCGTCTTCCTCCTTAATCTCGACTTCAACGTGTTCGATCCGCCAGCCCTCTCGGACATGTTCGGACTGCCAGTGGGCGAAGGCATGCAGCCTGGAGCGAATTCGTTCGGTTTGCAGCCGAATGGCCGGCTCGGGATCGGATCCGTATTTATTCTTCATCAATCGATCCAATTCGCGATTCAGAAACGCGACGAGTGTCTTCTCATCGGTCGAGTGACGAATCTCCGTGTCATTTCCAAAGAGCTGCAACACGTCATGGATGATCTTTCCGAATGCCAGCGGATCGATCTCTTCGGTGGCGGGAATGGTCGATTTCAGTTTCAGGCGATGTCTCAGAAAATATCGATAGGGGCATTGCAGATAGTCTTTGAACTCGGTCACGCGCATCGAGACGACGGGCTGGAAAAACGCATCCACTTTCGGCGGTTGAAACGTCGCCCGCGTAAGCCCCGGTTTGCGCTGTCCGGGAACGGGCTTGCGGGTTGTCGGCTCGTCTGAGAAAAAACGGAGAGTGCGTTCGACGATCGTCTGCTGATTGTCGCCGAACAGTAACCGGCTCGGAACCAGCGCGTCGTTCTTGGTGCTCTTGCGGCCCGCGATCAGGACCAGATGTTCCCGCGAAGCCGCCAACAGCGAGAGCAGGTACGCATCGCGCGCGTAACGGCGATCGTTGTCTTCGAGCTGCAGGAGCTGCCTCAATCGATTCGGGAGAAACAGATCGGCATTCTGCGACGAGGGGACGACTCCCTCGTTCATCCCGGTCACGATCTGCACTTCGCAGTCGATCCAGGGAAGTTCCAGCCATCCCAGGAGTTCGATCGCAGCAGGATCGGGTTCGGGAGGGATTGTCGTCTGTGAGATTTCGTTCAAGAGCATCCGCAGAAAACCCGATCCATTGACCTGCGGCATCAATGAGTCCGGAATCTCCTCGAACATTTCGAGCGCCTTTCGAACCGCTTGTGCAATTTCGGTCAGCTCCCGCGCCTCACGTTGACTCGGCTCCGACCGATCGAACAGTTTACCAAGCAACGCCGACAGAGAACTTCCCCAGTCGGCGAGGCGCCGTTCCTGGAATTTCCAATCCGACAGCAACTCCTGAATCTCCTCCCAGACGGTCCGCAGCAGTCCGTGCTCTTCTTCCTTTCCGAGCCAGCGCTTCCCCAACCGGATCTGCAAGTGCCGGGAGCGATAGCGGTCGAGTTGAGTCAGCCAGTCTCCCCGCACCGAACGCTGTTGCAGATACTCTTCGACGGCAGGATGCCGCAACAGGTTCTGAAACTCGACGACGGTCTGTTCGTCGAGCCAATCGGCCAGTTGTGCCAGGAACCTGCCGACGGAAGTTTCCCGCGCCGTCCGGCCGACGCCGTTCCGCGAGTGGACTCCGGCAGACTCGAGCCGTTGTTCGATGTAGGGGATCAACGTATTCTCGGGAACACCGATGACGATCTCTTCGGGAGGATATTTCCCTGCGAGTTCCGCCAAGGCGCGTAACATTTCATCGGCCTGATCGCCGGGTCGAGTGACGATGCGAATCTGATCGTCGTTGAGATCGACCAGCGGATACGGCCAGGCGTTCGACTTGAGACATCCGTGCTCGTCGAACCGCTGGGAGAGTTCGCGCGGAGCGAAGATGATCGATTCGACTCGATCGGCGACCTGATCGAGCATCAATCGCATCGCGCGGTTCAGATCGACCGTGCCGACCAGCAGGATCCGCTTGTCGGTCTGGCACTCGTTGTGTTCG
>DATKCB010000127.1:0-3606 GCA_035513495.1 Planctomycetaceae bacterium
AACGTCGCCATGATGTACACCTGCGGCAACCGCACCTGGGGCGAACCCGGCGACGGGGGATTTCTCGGACAGGCTCATTCCCCGTTCAACATGGTCGGCCGCAAAGCCCGCGGGTCGTCCGAAAACATGGTGCTGCAAGGAATCACCCTCGAACGCCTCCAGGATCGCACCAGCCTGATGAAGTCGCTCGATCACTTCAAACGCGAAGCCGATTCGCGCGGACTGATGGAAGGGATGGACGTCTACACCGAACAGGCGATGGGCATTCTGACCTCCTCCCGGCTGAGCGACGCGCTCGATCTGTCGAAAGAAGACCCCGCAAACCTGGCCCGTTACGGACAGAGCATCGAAGCATTCCAGCGGGACGGCGCGCCCAAGATGATCGAAAACTTCTGCGTCGCCCGCCGGCTGGTCGAAGCCGGAGCACGGTTCGTCTCGCTCAACTACAGCCGCTGGGACTGGCACGGGGGCGACGGCATGAATTTTCCTCGCTCCCGCGAAGAGTTCCCGCTGCTCGATCAGGGACTCTCGGCCCTCGTCAGCGATCTGCACGAACGGGGCATGGACAAAGACGTCTCGGTCGTCGTCTGGGGAGAGTTCGGTCGCACTCCGAAAATCAACAACAACAATTCGCGCGATCACTGGCCGCGCGTCTCGTGCGCGATGCTCGCCGGAGGCGGCATGCAAACCGGACAACCCCTCGGCTCGACCAATCGCCTGGGTGAAGAAGCCGAAACCCGCCCCGTCAAGTTCCAGGAAATCTTCGCCACGCTGTACCACAACATCGGCCTCGACGTGAACGGCTTCCGCATCTTCGACCAGAGCGGCGTCCCCCGCTATCTCGTCGACGACGGAATCCAGCCCGTTCACGAGATTATCTGAGACGCATCTACCTTACGATTAATTCGCTGTCGTACGCGGTGACGTCTGGGTCGCAATGAGTCTCGGTGCAGCAGGAACTTCCACACCCGCAACTTCCCACCCGCTGCATGCGGAACGTCCCGTGATCGAAATTGGCGCGAAAGCAGATTGGAAACGGGGAGTTGGCGTTCGGTTTCTTGAATAGTGAGATCGTTGCAGCATCCGCAGCATCACACCCGAAACGCGGGCTTCATCGAGTCCTGTTCAGCTCGGGTGATTCCCCGCGATTCGGCGACCGCTCGCCAGCGTTGAACGGACTCGATCACTCGTTCGATCGTGTCTTCCGCGGTGTTTTGATCGACGCGAAAAAACTTGGCGACGCTGCGAGCGAGATCGAGATTGAGTGAATTATCGTGTTCAGAGATGTTGAGGTGCAGACCGGTTCCGGCGGGGTTCGGGTTGATGTCGTAAGCGGGCGATAATTTCCAACCCGTCTCTTCCAGCATAAAACCATGGTTTCGGAGATGGTCGTCGGTATTGGTGACGCAGATCGAGAAGACGATTCGTCTCCAAAGTTCCGGCAGGTCATTGTTGACGTCGGCTCCGTGCCGGATCAGGAACTCGACCAGTTCCAGATAGCTCGCGCCCTCCTCGTGTCCGGCTCCATCGGCGTAACCCAGCATCGTCATGGCCGATGCAAAATGACGCCGTTTGCGTTCGCTCCCTTCCACCACCCGGTCGAAACGTCTGGTCAGGAAGGTGTGATGAGGTCTTCCAAATCGTTCTACGCGCGACTCCGCGATGTCCAGACCCGCAGTGACGGCCAGTGTGTGCACCACCATTTCCCAGGCACCGACGTCGATCTCATCACCGCGGCCCGGAAATTTGGCGATCCACAGGTTTTCCTGTTCGTCGCAAACTCCAGCTTTGGGGCGTGCACCTCCGATTGAGGAACCTGGCGCCATCAGGAGGTTGATCCATTCGCGCAGCTCAGGACTGTCGCCTGCGTCGCTGGCTTGAATCTGCCACGCGGCGTGTTCCAACTCGCGCAACCTGGCCCACGGGGGAGCATTGTGACCGTCATAATTCGACAGGAAGTCGCCCGCGATCTCTTCCTTGAACCGCAAACCTCCCATGCGTTGCTCGTCGTGAACGCCGAGCAAAAAGTCGGATTCCAACAGCGTCTGAACCTCCCGTTGTCCTGCTCGGGCGAGCATGGCCTCTCTCCGCTTCATGATCATGCGACCCCAGCGGTCCGGGCTGGAGTCGAGAAAGAGACCGAAATTCGGTTTTTTTCTGTCACCGATGTATTGAGAGCCTTCGAAGAACAACAGCTCTGGATCGAGGATGAGTGTATTGTTGCTTTCCAGCCAGGCTCTATCGTACTCGAACGAAAATGTCTCCCGCCCATGAACTCGATCCGCGCGCAGTCGACCGATCTGCTGAGGACCGCCCAACGCTTGCCAGTCGCCAAAAACCTGGATCTCTCGAGTCATGATTGATCAGTTGGTTTCGAGTGCTGGGTGGTCGTTTTTCTTTTCGGCGCTCGTTTTTTGGGACTGGTCAGTCTCGCGTCTTCCAGCCGACGCCCCAGCTCGTCATTTCGGGCAATTTCCAGAAAGTCTTCTTCCAAGCCAAGCACCGTCAGGATTCGGAACAAGGTTGCGATCGAGGAACTCGGGCTTCCTTTTTCAAGCAAATACAAAGTGTTTCGGCTGATCCCCGCGCGTTCCGCAACCTGAGCCGCGGAAAGACTTCGCCGCAGGCGGGCCAGGCGTAGTTGCTCGCCCACCTGTTTGATCATTCTGCTTTGTCGCGGCAGAAACGCCTGTTTTGGTCTCGTCATAATGTACTGAAAATTGAACTAAAATTGACTTATATGCTCTAATTATAGTACATTATTGTTGATCGGCAAGAGGCGTGAAGCAAATTCATCGCGTGCGGTCAAATCATGCAGCGGCGAGGGCCGATTCCGCCCGTGATGACTCCGAAGCGTTTTTTACGCTCAACCTTCATACGGAGCTGATGCGTGAGACAACCGAACCAAGGCAGCAAGTCGCTGGGCAAAGCGTGGGGGTGATTGTTCGGCGAACGTCAACGAACGAGAACTTCAGCATCGTACGAATCCCGAGTCGCCGTCCGATCCGCTGCCGGGACGCTCGCGCAGTCTCCGCATGAACCAGTTCCGCACCAGTCCGACTCGCAGCAGGAACTTCCACACCCGCAACTTCCCACCCGGTGCATGCGGAACGTTCCGTGATCGACGTCGGCCCGAAAGCACGCGACGAACGTTTGGCCGTTGGCCCAGCCGTTGATGACGTAATCTCCTCCGGCCAGCTTGCCGAGACTCTCCCGTCCCGAGAAATGGGTCACGCCTGCTTCGTCTGTGGCGGAATGAGTCGTGGCGTAGGCGAACGGAATGATCAGCGCGAACGTCCCCTTGTACTGGACGTGATACTGTCCGTTGCCGCACGGCGTGACGATCGCTTTGAGCTTGCCGGTGTGGCCGTTGTGATTGCTGAGCCAGGTTCCTTCCCACAGCCCCGCGAGATTGTCGGTGTAAATTCCGTCTCGCTTCGCCGAACGCCAGTCCCGCCCGAAATTGAGCAGACATCCCGAAGAACAGCTCACGAGCAACACGAGCGCGAGAAGTCGTGCGGACGAGCCAATCCTTTGGCGTGATGAAGTATTCATAGCTTACCTGCCGGGTCGAACGAAAGATCCTTCTCTCTCTCACTTGCATCG
>DATKCB010000128.1:0-4917 GCA_035513495.1 Planctomycetaceae bacterium
TGACCGTCTCCCCAAAACTACCCAGGAAGTCTACGCCCGCGAACAGGTCATCCTTCACGAACAGCAATCGACCGAGATCGTCGTGCAGGGTCTGCGGATCGGTGACATCGCGATCGCGACGACTCCCAACGAAACGTACGCTCTGACCGGGTTGAAAATCAAACTCAACAGTCCGCTCGAAAAAACGATGGTCATTGAACTCGCCAACGGAGGGGACGGATACATTCCTCCCCCCGAACAGCATCTGCTCGGCGGCTACAACACTTGGCCGGCCCGTTCGGCAGGACTGGAAGTCATGGCCGAACCGAAGATCGCCGAAACCGCGCTCCGCTTGCTGGAACAGGTTGTCGGATCTCCCCGGAGACCGTACCGTCAATCGAAAGGAGCCGCCGTCGAAAAAATCCTGAAAGCCAAGCCGATCGCCTATTGGCGGATGGACGAGCTGGCCGGTCCCCGTGCGATCGACTCCACACAACATCACAGCGACGCGATCTACGAACCGGGGGTCGCGTTCTTTCTGGAAGGCCCCCGCTCGAAGGAGTATTGCTTCGTAGGTGAAAGTAACCGGTCGGCGCACTTCGCCGGCGGTCGCCTGAGCGCCCGCGTTCCCGAACTCGGTGAGAACTATACGATCTCGCTGTGGTTCTGGAACGGAATGCCGATCGATGCGCGTCCGGTATCGGGCTGGATGTTCTCGCGAGATCGCAATCACGGCCTCACCTCCTGGGGCGACCATCTGGGAGTTGGAGGAGCCGACAATCATCCGGGCAAACTGATTTTCCAGCACGGCCGAAATCAATCCGCGGCCGGAACAACCGACATCGCCCGCTGGACCTGGAATCACGTCGCACTCGTCCGCACGGACAAAACTGTGACAGTCTATTTGAATGGAACACAGGAATTTCAGACGACCGTGGATGCTGACGTTCCCCCACAATTCGAAGAACTGTTTTTCGGCGGACGCAGCGACAACGATTCGAACTGGGAAGGCCGTCTCGACGAAATTGCCGTGTTCGACCGGGCCTTCTCCGCTGACGACATTTCCGGTCTGCTCCCCTGATCTCATGAATGCCGAGCCACCGCGCGATCCGCACACTTCCGCTGCGACGAAAAGACTCTCTCGCCGCAAGCGGTGGATGTTCCGGCTGCTGGCGATCGCGTTGAGCCTGCTTCCACTGTTGATTGCCGAACTGATCTGCATCGCGTTCGACTGGGGGAACCCGACGCTCCGGGACGATCCGTTCGTCGGATTCAGCGAAGTTCATCCGCTGTTCGAGCTGAGTGAAGACGGTACTCAGCGCGTCCGCGCCGAGTCGCGAGCCAGATTCTTTGCCGAAGCACGATTTCCCGCGATCAAACCGAAAGGGACGTTCCGGATTTTCTGTCTCGGCGGATCGACCGTGCAGGGGAACCCGTATTCGACGGCGACGGCTTTTCCCACCTGGCTCGAAGTCGCGCTCGACGTTTCGGACACGTCTCGCGATTGGGAGGTCGTCAACTGCGGAGGGATTTCGTACGCGAGCTATCGGCTGGTGCCGATTCTCGAGGAATGCCTGACTTACGAACCCGATCTGTTGATCGTCTGCACGGGACACAACGAGTTTCTCGAAGATCGAACGTACGATCACATCAAACGCCCCTCGACGAGTACGCTCGTCACAATGAACGTTCGCGGACGCTCTCGCGTCTTCACGCTGCTGCGGGAAACGCTCGGGAGTGACGAAAATTCCGGCTCCCAAGCACCGAGACTCTCCGCCGAAGTTGACGCGATTCTCGACTACAACGACAGTCTGAAACTGTATCACCGCGACGACGAATGGAAATCGAACATCGTCGAACATTACGCCTTCAATCTGCAGCGGATGGTCGATCTGTGCCGCGCTGCGGGTGTTCCGATTTTGTTCGTTCGCCCTCCGTCGAATCTGGCCGACACTCCTCCGTTCAAGTCGGAACACAGCTCCGATCTTTCCGCGGAAGCGATTCAGCGCTGCGAGGAACTGTTCGCGTCGGCGCGCAGTCACTATCGGGATGACTTGCCGCAGGCGTGCCGCCTGCTCGAACAGGCGGTCGAACTCGATCCGCGTTATGCACTCGCCTGGTACGAACTGGGCCAGTGCCGATTGTCGTCGGGCGATCCTGTTGCGGCCCGCGAAGCGTTCTGGAAGGCTCGCGACGAGGACATCTGCCCGCTCCGCATGATCGCGCCGCTGGAGGAGAAACTCCGAGCGGTCGCCGAGCGGAACAAGATCCCCCTCGTCGATGCCTTCGCTTTGCTGGAAGCCGAGTGCAGTTCGGGGATCCTCGACGATCAGAAACTGGTGGATCACGTTCATCCTTCCTTTCGCGGCCATCAGGAAATCGCCCTCGCGCTGGCGGAAGAACTCGCCCGGCGGAACATGGCCCGGCTCGGGTCCGACTGGAGAACAAAGAGCGAAGCCGAGTTCCGGCTCCGGTTCAATTCGCTCGACGACATGTATTTTCATAACGGACTGGAGACGCTGAAAGCTCTCCGCGGCTGGACGCAAGGCCGAGCCGTGGCGCCCGACGCGGGCGAGCGATTTCCTCAGCGTCTCGAACGCTGACCCGTTGTTGCGGAGATGCTGAGGCGCGGAGTTTTTCTCCTGCGCGAACGCCTGTCCGAAGTCCGGCTCACTGAAACACAAATTGTCAAAGAACAGTCGCGAGCTTGTTTCACAAGTCGCGTTGACGTTGGTCAAAAACTCCCGGGGTTTGTCGAACTTGAGGTTTTCGGAAGATGTCAAGTTGTCAAGTTGTCAACTTCGAGCGAAACCCGGGAGTTTTGGTCGGTTTTAAAGTGGTTTGGGAAATATTTTGGATTTTTGCTTGTTTCATCACTCGATGTTGCGCGGGAGAAGGATTCAAGAGCCAGAATTCGGGATTCAGAACTCTGGCTCGGGGTACTTTGAACATTGTAAATTGAATCTTGTCCCTTCATTTTTGACCGCTTTCGGCTTTCTGCTTTCCGCTGTCGAGAATCCTGTCTTGTTTCGCTTTCTACTTAAAGGGAAAATGTTGCGCGCGGGGTGGGGAGTTGTGAAACACGGGGAGCAAGCCGATCTCCACGACAGATTCGAGGTTGTCTTCCTGCTGATTGGAAAGTAGAATTTCATTGACAAGTGTTGAAGGGTGGACAAATGGACGAAACAACCAGTCAGGACGTCAGAGCCTCCGCACAGCAGGCGATTGAGACACTCCCGGAGAACTCAACCTGGGAAGACGTGATTTATCGGATCTACGTGCGACAAAAGATCGAAGAAGGACTGGCGGATGCAGAGGCAGAGCGATTCGTAGATGAGACGGACTTGCGGCAACAACTGGGATCGTTCCCGAATACGAACGAAAAGACATTCGCGAGGTGTTCGTACACTCGTACCGCTTGATTTACCTCGTGACGACCCACGAAGTCCGCATGCTGACGATCATTCACGGTTCACGGTTACTTCCCAGCGATCCTCCTGAAACTTAAAGCCGTCCGACTTGCTTTCATCTTAATCGAATGACCGCCACCAAGACGTCAGCTCGAAAGTGAGAATAACCGAACCTGATTCGCAGAAATGCAACGTAAATTACTACCGTGAGAATGAGATGCGTGGAGGAGCGAATTGGATGGATGAGTCGCCACCGAATCAGACGAAAATTTGGCCACTGCGACGACTTCTGATCTTTGGTCTGCTGCTCGTCGTGTCGACCGTCGTCTTATGGCCACTCTTGCATCACTGGTTGACTCGGCCAAGCCGCGTTGTCGTTCTACAGGAGTTTGACCACGCTGCGATTCTGAATGCAGCCAGGACGATGATGGAAGAGGTTCCGAATACGAGTTTTGGCTGGAGTTCAAATCCGGATAACCCCATCGACGATCCACGAATCCCACAATTGATTCGTGACTTGAGACCGAGACACGTCAACGTCGGGGAGGATCACGTCCAGATCGAGTTTGCGGGAGGTTTTGAACATTACGGTCTATTCGCCTATCGTAAAGGGACGCCCGAGCGATTCGGAAAACGTGTGATTGAAGGTTTGACTTACTACTCTGATTGAACGATCAATCGAGGTCAGATTATGCGAACCCAAATCGTCACCTGGATCGAACGAAGCCTGCTGGTGATCGTGCTGTTCGTTCTCGGTGCGATCTTTTTTCCGACGCCAAGGCCGACATCGGCGGAGATCCGTTTGGATACGGGTGACTTGCGATATCTTCGGGGAGACCAGGTGGTTAAGTCCCGAGAAATGGAAGAGCCGTATCGTTCGACATTGCTTTCCATCGCGGGGAATTCGCCAGCCTTAAAGGCTCAGTGGCATCTCTGTTCGAATAATCCATCGGATCCCGAGCGCAACACCGACAAGCGGTGTCAACGTTTTTATCGATATGCGGCGACCTGGTTGATCGCCGATCGCGAGATTGGATTGTGGGTTGCCGAAGACGTTGCACGGTACATCGAAACGACAGATGGTCAAATCTCTCAACCAGATTGCTACCCACTACTCGTGTGGGTGCAGAAAGGGCCTGATGGGACGCTTGTTGTACTTGATGGCTGGCAGAACGATGAGCAGGTTAAACAGTATTTGAGCCAACACGGTATTCGCAAGTGAGAGGTTCGTCAGGAGTTTCACATGTCGGAACAAGAAAATTCAACGATTTTGCAGTCTCTCCGATCGGAGGTCGTCTGGCTTCTGGCGGGGATCGTTTTCACCCCACTCTATCTCTACGTCGCCGTTCTCGGCTGGTCTCAACTTGCCGTATGGTATCCGGGAGTTCTCGGAAACGTCGTCACTCCTGTGATCGTGATGCTTGCAGCACTGGCTTTGATTCGATTCATCAGAAATTGCTATTTATTGGCGTTCATAATTCGTTATCGATCACGAAAAGATGACGATTCCTGGGACGTTTGGCTCGTG
>DATKCB010000129.1:0-18243 GCA_035513495.1 Planctomycetaceae bacterium
GGCCGGCATGGCTTCTTCTCCTGCTACGAAGCGTTCATTCACATCATCGATTCGATGTTCAACCAGCACGCCAAGTGGCTGGATGTGACCCGCCACATTCCGTGGCGGCAGCCCATTGCTTCCTTGAACTACCTGCTCTCTTCGCACGTGTGGCGTCAGGAGCACAACGGCTTCACTCACCAGGACCCAGGCTTCATCGATTTGGTGGCGAATAAAAAAGCGGATATTGTTCGCATTTATCTGCCGCCTGATGCGAACACGCTGCTCTCCGTGACCGATCACTGCCTGCGCAGCCGCAACTACGTGAACGTGATTGTGGCCGGCAAACAACCCTCACCGCAGTGGCTCGACATGGACGCCGCGATCGCACATTGCACCGCCGGCATCGGCATTTGGGCATGGGCAAGTAATGACCACGGGAGCCAAGCGGATGTCGTCATGGCTTGCTGTGGCGACGTCCCCACGCTGGAAACTTTGGCAGCGGTCGAGTTGCTGCGGGAGTTTTTCCCGGATTTGAAAGTCCGAGTGGTCAACGTCGTTGATTTGATGAAACTCCAACCCCAAAGCGAACATCCGCACGGCCTGAGCGACAAAGAGTTTGACCTGCTCTTCACCAAGGATAAGCCGATCATCTTTGCCTTTCACGGATATCCTTCGCTGATCCATCAGCTCACGTATCGCCGTACAAACCACTCGAACCTGCATGTGCGCGGTTACAAGGAAGAAGGTACGACCACGACACCCTTCGACATGACCGTGTTGAATGATCTGGACCGGTTCCACTTGTTTGGCGACGTGATTGACCGCCTCCCGCAATTGGAATCGTATGTCGACAGCGCCCTGCAATTCATCCGCGACCGGCTGTTCGATCACAAGCAAGACATCGAGCAGCACGGCGAAGACATGCCGGAGATTCGGAACTGGAGGTGGAAGCTGGACTAAGCGTAATGGATTTGTGAAGAGCGACTTGCGATCATTTTCATCCTATTCAACCACGAGGAACAAATGGCACAGAAAAGCAAATTGCTCAGCATCGAATCATTGGCCGAGTTGGCAACAGTCCAACAGCCGCCGTGCCTCTCGCTCTACCAGCCGACCCATCGGAGCCGGTCCGAGAATCAGCAGGACCCGATCCGATTTCGCAATCTTGCCAAGGAGCTGGAGGTATCGCTCCGGCCGAAGTATCCGGCCGTCGAGACCCGGCTCGTTCTGGAGCCGTTCGCAGCCCTCGCTCACGATGATTCTTTCTGGAACCATACGCGGGAGGGATTGGCCGTGCTGGGCGGGCCGATCCTGTTTCGAGTGTTCCGGCTTCAGCGGCCGGTCGCCGAATTAGCTTCGGCCCGTTTGAATGCCATGAATGTGAGATTCAAATCGCGCCTGCCCTGGGGGTTGGCGTTTTCGTTTGCCCGCGCGATCCAGCAACCGGCATTGGAAATATGGCATGGCGACGATGCCAACAAGAAAGCGGCTCAGCAGGCTCTGTTTCATCGAGTCAAATGCAATCAGGCTGCGCGCCGCGGCGAATACACGGCGCAATGGAAAGGACATTCGAATGACAAACACGACAACTCTCCCACAGACGGAATTGGACCGGAAGTCAATCAACACCATTCGATTCCTGTCGATCGATGCAGTGCAACAGGCCGATAGTGGCCATCCCGGTCTGCCAATGGGTGCTGCACCGATGGCATATGTGCTGTGGATGCGATTTTTACGGCATAATCCAGTCAACCCCGGCTGGTTCAATCGAGACCGGTTTGTTCTGTCGGCTGGCCACGGCTCGATGTTGCTGTATAGCTTGCTGTATCTGACGGGCTACGACTTGCCTTTGGAGCAGATCAAGCGCTTTCGACAATGGGGCAGCATCACGCCCGGTCATCCTGAGCGCAGCGTCACGCCGGGCGTGGAGGCTACCACGGGGCCGCTCGGCCAGGGCTTTGGCAATGGCGTGGGCATGGCAATCGCCGAAGCGTATCTCGCGGCGCGCTACAATCGACCCGGGTTCGAACTCGTCAATCACTTTACTTACGGATTGGTCAGCGATGGAGATCTCATGGAAGGCGTAGCGGCTGAAGCCGCCTCGCTCTAATTCGCGGGCGCACTTTGTACTCACCCGATTTCCGAAGCTCATCTAAAACAGGAGTGAGTTTATTGTTGTCACAACTCACACCCATTTCTGTCAATTTTCCTTTGATTTTCACAGTAGGATACATGTCGCCCCCCTTCTGGCGAACAATATCACGGACTTTCTCAAGGAGAATTGAATCAACAGGTCGGTTTTGGCGTGCTTCAACGGACTGCAAAGATTTGATGCACTTGATGGAGTCAGAATGTAGTTTGGCCACAAGGTCCGCGCCTGTTGAATTGTCGCGGTAGATGTCATTTTTGGGCGAACCCATCCTCCTGAGCAGTACGTTGTGCTGTTCCAGCCATTCCGACGTTGTTGTAACTTCATTTTCATCGATATGTTTTTGTCGGAAATAACGAACGTCCGTTTGTAGGTCCTCCAGATCCTCTGTGCCTTCCCAATATCGTTTCCATGTATACCGCCTGAGCAGTGTGTCAAAATGAAAGCCCGCGAGTAAAGAGAATACTTCCGAGGCGTTCTCCGGAAGTACCCTGTCATAATCCTGGAGGTCGATTCGATTGTTATCCTTCTCTGGTGACAGGAGGCACTGAACGAAAACCGACGGCTCGAGCATTTTCAGGTCTGGACGCCAGAAGTTTGGAAGATGAGCAGGACTGTGCCTCAATTCGGGGAATTGCTCCATGAGTTCTTCGGAAGCCCCCCCAAAGATGCGTCAGTTCACATTCCAGTTTGCCGGTGAAGAGATCCGAGAAACCAGCCTTCTCTGAGCGAAGATCGAAATGCTCGTAGAACTCGCGAAATATGAGGTCGCGGTCTACGTCAGCCTGAATGACTCGTAGCTGTTTTAAAGTGAAAACATGATCCCACCATGTCAAATATGCACAAACTCTCCCAAGCTCGAAGGTTTGAACGAGCGGTCCCGCTTTCAGATTCTCGGGGAGTTCAACTGCTTCTCACTGCGTACGTTTCGTAGAGGAACCGCACGCGATTCGAACTCCGATCTGAAGTATTTCTGCAAGAAAACTCACCGTGGAGAATACGGTAGAGGCTTTCAATTCGAGGGAATTGCTCCAACAATCTGTAGACGCATTGACGCGAGCTGAGCGAGTATTCACCTGTATTCAATGCGATCGACAGGTTTCATGTTTCAAATGAGTTCCCCGTGTTTGAATCGGGAGAGGAGACGACATGCCGGACGGTAGTCAAAATAGCTCTGCCGATGCCTACTCGCCCGCGGAGATTGCTCGTCGCGTTAAAGATGTCGGCGTGGTCAAGGCGAAACTGTCGACGTTCAACACGTTGGCACTGGCGATTCTGGCGGGTGCGTTTATTGCGCTGGGGGGGGCGTTTGCGACGGTCGCCACCACGGGATCAGAATTGGGGTTTGGACCGACCCGCGTGCTGGGGGGAGTCGTGTTTTCGCTCGGACTGATTCTGGTTGTCGTTGCGGGGGCGGAACTGTTCACGGGAAACAATCTGGTGGCGATGGCGTGGGCCTCGCGGGCGATTACTACGCGGCAACTGATCCGCAACTGGCTGCTGGCTTATGTGGGGAATTTTCTGGGAGCGGTGGGAACGGCTGTGTTTGTGTACTGGTCCGGGACGTGGATGGCCGGCGGAACAGCGGTCGGCCTGAATGCCGTTCAAATCGCTGCATCGAAATGCGAACTCGGTTTTGGAGACGCGTTTGTTCGGGGAGTGCTGTGCAATGCGCTGGTTTGTCTGGCAGTGTGGCTCTGCCAATCGTGCCGGAGCACGACTGATAAAATTCTCGCGATCATCTGGCCGATCGCCGGATTTGTCGCGCTGGGTTTCGAACACAGCGTTGCCAACATGTACTTCATCCCCCTCGGGATGCTGCTGGAGAACGATCCCGGATTTCTGACGGCTGCTCCCGTCGAGTCGCTCAACACCGCGTCTCTCTCCGCGCACGGTTTTCTTTCAAATCTCATTTCTGTCACACTGGGAAACATCGTGGGAGGAACATTGCTGGTTGCGGGAGTGTATTGGTCCGTTTATCTGCGGAATCCGAACGTGAGCGAATCCAAATGACTCGCGGCACCGAAAGATCATCGATGAGTTGCAGGTTCCGCTTGCTCTTTGCTTTCCTTCAGCAGGTGGCTTGATCCTCCGAATGGCAATGTGATGTACCGAGTGAATCCCTCCTGAAAGCCATAAACAAGATGTCGGAGTCTTATTTTTAAGTTTCACAACTTGTTACAATGAGCTGAGAAAGGCTCCGGAAGGACACAAGCATGAACTCCGTTTCACGTTACATCCGCTGGTTCGAACATCTCGCCATCGAACACGTCTCTCTCGTGGGTGGGAAGAATGCCTCACTGGGAGAGATGTATCGCGAACTGGCTTCGGCAGGAGTGCGTGTTCCCAACGGCTTCGCGATCACCGCTGAAGCCTATCGGCAGTTTTTGAAAGAGACAAAGCTCGATCGGCGGATCGTCGAGGTCCTCGAGGGACTGGATGTCAATGACGTCGACAATCTCAGGAAACGCGGAAGTCGCGTCCGTCAGTCGATTCTGTCCGAAGAGTTACCCGCCGATCTGAGACAGGAAATTCTCGCGGCGTACGCACGACTCGGGGACGATCGCGAGCAACTGATCGATGTTGCCGTTCGCAGTTCCGCTACGGCCGAAGATCTGCCGGACGCCAGCTTTGCCGGACAACAGGAAACGTACCTGAATGTCGTCGGAGAGAAATTGTTGCTCGATACTTGCCGCCGCTGCTTCGCGTCGCTGTTTACGGACCGCGCGATTTCCTACCGCGAGCACAAGGGGTTCGATCACTTCGATGTCGCACTGTCGATCGGAGTGCAGCGAATGGTGCGGTCCGATCTCTCATCGTCCGGAGTCATGTTCTCGATCGATACGGAGACCGGCTTCACAGATGCCGTTCTGATTTCGGCGGCGTATGGACTCGGTGAAAACGTCGTGCAGGGAACTGTCAATCCGGACGAATATTACGTGTTCAAACCGACGCTCAAAACCGGGCATCGCCCGATTCTGAAGAAACGGCTCGGCAGCAAGGAAATCCGGATGATTTACGACGAAGGAGGCGGCCGTATGACGCGAAACGTCGCCGTCGCCATTGAAGATCGGAACCGGTTCTGTCTCAACGATGATGAAATTCTCCAACTGGCGCGGTGGGCTGCCATTGTGGAGGACCATTACACGCACAAACGGGGTAAACCGACCCCCATGGATCTGGAGTGGGCGAAGGACGGCAACACCGGCGAGTTGTTTATCGTTCAGGCGCGTCCGGAAACCGTTCAATCGATGAAATCCCCGGACACGCTCAAAATTTACTCACTGAAAGAGAAAGGTGACGTCCTGATCACCGGGCGAAGTGTGGGTGAGCTGATCGGGCAGGGGCCGGTGAGAGTCATCGCGAGCGCAGAACATCTGGAGCAATTTCAGCCAGGAGAAGTCCTCGTCACCGACAGCACTTCTCCCGACTGGGAGCCGACGATGAAAAAAGCGTCTGCCATCGTCACGAATCGCGGCGGGCGAACCTGTCACGCGGCGATTGTCAGCCGCGAACTCGGCCTGCCGGCGATTGTCGGAACCGAAAACGGAACCGAGCAACTCCAAAGCGGGCAACCGGTCACCGTCTCCTGCGCGGAAGGGGAAACCGGATTTATCTACAGGGGAGAATTGCCGTTCGAAGTCGAGGAGATCCCGCTCAAGGAATTCGCAAAGACCCGCACGAAAATCATGATGAACGTCGGCAACCCCGAAGAGGCGTTTCGGCTTTCGATGATTCCCAACGACGGCGTCGGACTGGCGCGGCTCGAGTTTATCATCATGGGCTCGATCGGCATTCATCCGCTCGCACTCGTGCATTACTCCGAGATGAATGCAAAAACGCGGGGAGAGATCGATCGGCTCACGAGGGGTTATGAGGACAAGCCTCAATTCTTCGTAGACCGTCTCGCCGAAGGCGTCGCGATGATTGCAGCGGCGTTTTACCCGAACGATGTGATCGTCCGAATGAGCGACTTCAAGACGAACGAATACGCCAATCTGATCGGAGGTGCCGGGTTCGAACCGGAAGAAGAAAATCCGATGCTCGGTTTTCGCGGAGCGTTTCGCTATTACCATGAAAAATATCGCGAAGGGTTCGCACTGGAATGCCGGGCGATGAAAAAAGTCCGCGAGGAAATGGGACTGACGAACGTCAAACTGATGATCCCGTTCTGCCGCACCATCGCGGAAGGGGAACAGGTCATCGCCGAACTCGCAAGAAACGGTCTTCAGCGGGGAGTACGCGATCTCGAACTGTACGTCATGTGCGAGATCCCGAGTAACGTCATCCTCGCCAAAGAGTTTGCGGCGATTTTCGACGGGTTTTCCATCGGCTCGAACGATCTGACGCAACTGATCCTCGGCGTCGATCGTGATTCGGAAATCGTGGCTCCGCTGTTTGACGAACGAAACGAGGCTGTCAAACAAATGATCGCCCGCGTCATCGAAACGGCGCACGAGGCGGGGCGGAAGATCGGCATCTGCGGACAAGCACCGAGCGACTATCCCGAGTTCGCTCGTTTTCTGGTCGAACATGGCATTGACAGCATCTCGCTCAACCCCGACGCGGTTCTGAAAACCTCCCTGATGATCGTTGAACTGGAAACTGACTCATCGCTCTCCTCCCGTAACTCTCCTTGAAAGGATCTTCATCATGACCGACTCCAAACGACTTCCTCGGGCTGTGGACTTCATGAATCGCGACGTCCGAACCGTCAAGCCAGAAGATTCGCTCGAGGATGTGACGAATTTTCTGCTTTCGCATAAACTCTCGAACGCGCCAGTCGTCGAAGAGGGGAAAGACGGAAAGCGGAAACTGGTCGGATTTCTCTCCGAGCAGGATTGCCTCGAACATCTTTCCAACGAACTGTTTCACGGGCGAACCCAGCAGGCTCGCACCGCTCGGATCATGATGAAGACACATCCGATCTGTGTTGCTCCCGACACCGATCTGTTCTCGTTGGCGTCGATTTTCGTCAGTCACGGATACCGGCATCTCCCGGTCGTCGAAAACGATCAACTTTTAGGGATCGTCAGCCGGCGTGACATCCTGGGGGCAATCGATGCCTACTATCGCGAATATGTGATCCGCAACGATCTGGAGCACTTTCCTCCGGACTATTCGCAGGTTACCAATCTGCACTTCCTCGCGAAATCCCTCTGACCGAGTGAGATCATGTCCCTGTTTCCTGAAATGCACTCGGCCCACACTGCGACAGTGGTTGCGCTGCGCGAACGATTCGGATCGTCTCCCTCGTCGATTCTCGACGTGCTGACCGAACTGAAATCAGCAGAGGGGAGATTGTCGCGAGAAGTTTTGCGGGAGGTCGCCCGCGCGTACGGCGTTCCCGCAGAACGAGTCGCGGGAATGGCGAGTTTTTACTCGTTGCTCTCGACGGGCGGTGCGCAGAATCGCACACTTCGAATATGCGACGGCGTCGCCTGCTGGATGAAGGGAGCCAACGGTATTCTGTCTCAATGCGAATCTCTCGCGTCCGACTCGAAGGAGATTACCGTCACGCGCAACAGTTGTCTCGGGCTGTGCGACAAGGCTCCCGCCGCACTGCTTGGCGAACGGCAATTCGGTCCGTTGCCGGACGAGTTCGAATCGCTGGAACAACTCCTCGCCCTCAATACTCTGGAGCCGAAACGGCTGCCTCCCGAACGTCCGCACGAAACTCGCTTTGTGTTGCGGAGGCCGACAGAGTTTTTTCGGAAATATCCCGACTCAGACGGGTTCCCGCCGGCGGATTATCGACACATCCTCCGGATGATCGAGGCCGGTCCATCGGACATCTTCGCGCTGCTCGAATCAGCGGATCTGCACGGTCTGGGGGGAGCCGGTTATCCCACGTCCCGAAAGTGGCGACAGACGGCAGCACTGTCGGCGGAACTCAAGTATGTCATCTGTAACGCCGACGAATCAGAGCCGTTGTCGATCAAAGACCGTTCGCTCATGGACGTCGATCCGCATCGTTTGCTCGAAGGGATGCTCCTGGCCGGCTTCGCGGTCGGTGCACGCCTCGGCATCATTTACATCCGCGGCGAATACGAACCGCAGGCCCGAAAACTGGAACAGGCGATCGAAGAGGCACGCATTGCGGGATGGCTCGGTCAGCCGGTCGGCGGATCGGGGTTTTCTTTCGATATTCACGTTCATCGCGGAGCGGGAGCCTACATCTGTGGTGAAGAGACCGCACTGCTCGAATCTCTGGAAGGGAAACGGGGAGAACCTCGTCCGCGGCCTCCCTATCCCGTAGAGGTCGGTTTAAACGGGGCTCCCACGATCGTTAACAATGTCGAAACCCTGGTGATGACGTCGGCGATTTGTGAATACGGGATCGATGTCTTTCGGGCCATTCGCACCGAGCATGCTGTCGGTACCAAACTCTACGGACTGTTCGGGCACGTGAAACACCCCGGGTTGTTCGAAGCTCCGCGCGGACTGAAGCTGGGTGAACTCCTCGAGCGGTACGGTGATTTGTCCGAAGACGCTGCTTTCTCGTTTGCCCTGATTGGTGGAGCCGCGGGAACGTTCGCCGATCGCTCCCGCTGGAACCATCGACTCGATTTCGTGCACAATGAAACCACAATTCCGATGGGGACCGGAGCTGTGCTAGTCTGCAATTCCTCGGTGAGTGTGCCGGCTGTCCTGCGGCAGTTGCTGCATTTCTTCGAAGTGGAATCGTGCGGCAAGTGTACTCCCTGCCGCGTGGGAACCTCCGAAGCGCGGCAGCTTCTGGATCAGCTTCTCACCGGACAAGGGACAACCGCCGATCTCGCGAGATTCGAAGCCCTCAGCCGAACGTTGAAACTTTCGCTGTGCGGATTGGGGACTTCGGTACCGATTCCCGTTGCGTCTGCGCTGCGACATTTTCGAAATCAGTTTGAAGCCTTGATCTGAAATCCTACCCCAGCCACCTTAACAGACGGGTTAAAATCCATGTCTGACATTCATTTGACAATCGATGACCGGCCGGTCACCGTACCGGAAGGAACCACGCTTCTGGAGGCGGCGCAGCAAGCCGGTGTGACCATCCCGACCCTGTGTTATCACCAGGACCTCACGCCCGTCGGAGCCTGCCGGTTGTGCGTCGTGCAGGTTGCCGGTCGCGAGACACCCGTCGCAGCCTGTACCGAACCGGTGCGCGAGGGAGTCCGGGTCAGCACCGAAACGGAACACATTGCTGCCGAACGCCGGCATCTTCTCGAGATGCTGCTGGCGGAAGGATCGTTTCACGATTTTGCAGAAGACTGCGAACCGACGACCGAGTTTGGCCGGTGGGTCAAACATTACGGAGCCAAACGGCCTGACTGGTCCGCTTCGGAGCCGCGTTTTTCTGACGATAGCGATCCGAATCCGTTCATTCGGGTGAACTTCAATGAGTGCATTCTCTGCACCCGTTGCGTGAGGGCCTGCGCTGAAATTCAGGGGCGGTTTGTCTGGGGACTGGGTGAGCGCGGTCGCGAAACGAGGATCATCGCCGGTGCGGATACAACCATGCTCGATGCCCGGTGTGAATCGTGCGGTGCCTGCGTGGCCTACTGCCCGACGAAGGCGTTGACCGATCGGATGTCACCCTCCGAACTAACCGTCGATCGGAAAGTCCGGACAACCTGTACCTACTGCGGCGTCGGTTGCCAACTCGATCTGAACGTCGCCGATGACAAAGTGATCGGTGTGACGTCGGTCGAATCGGGCGTCGGCGTGAACGGGATGTCGTTGTGCGTGAAGGGGCGTTACGGTTTCGATTTTATCCATCATCCCGAGCGGCTGACGAAACCCCGCGTCCGCCGGGAACTGATCGACGGCGGGACACGTACTCCCGGAACGCCGCGCGGAGAATGGGTCGAGGTCGAGTGGGACACGGCCTGCGACATTGTGGCTCGAAAATTCCATCAGATTCGAGATGAGTCGGGTGCCGACTCGCTCGGATTCTTTTCATCGGCGAAGTGTTCCAACGAGGAAAATTATCTCGTCCAGAAACTGGCCCGGCAGGTGTTCGGGACTCACAACGTCGATCATTGCGCCCGGCTGTGTCACTCCTCGACCGTCGCCGGACTGGCGATGGCGTTCGGTTCGGGTGCGATGAGCAACTCGATGGACGACATCGCCGAGAGTGCCGCAGCGTTGTTTGTGATCGGTTCCAACACGACCGAGCAGCATCCGGTCTTCGGTACGATGCTCAGACAGGCGGTCCAACAGCGCAAGATCCCTCTCATCGTCGCCGACCCGCGACGGATCGATCTGACTGAGTTCGCCACGCTTCATCTTCGGCAGAAGCCGGGGACCGACGTCGCCCTGATCAACGGCTTGATGTACCTGATCCTCGAACATCATGCGGAAGATGCTGAGTTCATCCGCGAACGCTGCGAGAATTACGACGAGTTCCGCGAGACGGTGCTGCGATATCCCCCTGATCGAGTCTGCGAACTCACAGGGATCGCCGAACGGGACCTCCAGACTGCGGCTGAGATCCTCTCTCGACATCGCCCAACCGCTGTGATCTGGGCGATGGGTATCACTCAACACACGACCGGCGTGTTGAACGTGTTGAGTCTCGCGAATCTGCAAATGCTGCTCGGCAACATGGGTATTCCGGGAGGAGGCGTGAACCCGTTACGTGGCCAAAACAACGTTCAGGGGGCCTGCGATCTGGGTGCATTACCGAACGTCTTCCCGGGATATCAAGCCGTGACCGATGAAACGATTCGCGCGAAGTTCCGAACGGCGTGGAAACTTCAACACGACCCCAATTCCGGTTCGGACACGATGTTCTCTGCTCAACCCGGACTGACGGTGACTGAGATGATTGACCGATTGGGGACGGGCGGACTGCGTGGGCTCTACATCCTCGGTGAAAATCCCGTGATGACTGATCCGAATACCAATCACGTGCGGGAATGTCTGAACTCAGCCGAATTCGTCGTGCTGCAGGAAATCTTCCCGTCGGAAACGTCGCATTATGCCGATGTGCTCCTGCCGGGAACGACATTCGCCGAGCGGAGCGGGACCTTCACCAATACCGACCGCCGCATTCAATTGTTTCATGCAGCGATTTCTCCGCGGGGAGACTCTCGACCCGACTGGCAGGTCATCCAGGAACTGGCCGTACGAAGTCTGCGACTGCAACGACGCGCGCCAGCGGGACCTCACGCCGATTGGAAGCACGACTCTCCCGATTCCATCATGCAGGAGATCGCAGCGCTCACTCCTCAGTATGCCGGCGTAACCTGCGAGCGCCTGCGGTCTGGTTTGCGCTTGCAATGGCCGGTGCCCGATGCGAATCATCCCGGTACGCCGATTCTGCACCTGGAACGCTTCACTCGGGGGAAAGGACGATTTCATTCCGTCGATCATCTGCCTCCCCGCGAATGCCCCGACGAAGAGTATCCTTTTCTGATGACAACCGGCCGGGTGTTGTATCACTGGCATGGGGGAGAGATGACGCGACGGTCGAAAGGGCTGGCTGCGGTGTATGATGTTTCGCTGGTCGAAGTTTCCCCCGAAGATGCGATACGGCTCGGAATCGATCAGGGGCAGACCATTCGCATTTTCTCGCGCCGGGGTGAAATGTTGGCAACGGCTGAGATTACCCATCGCGTCAGCGCCGGGCTGCTGTTCGGGAACTTTCACTTTCCCGGAATGCACAATGTAAATAATGTCACGATCGACGCTCTCGATCCGACGGCGAAAATTCCTGAATATAAAGTGTGCGCGGTGCGGATTGAGACGAATTAACAAACTCATCGAACGAACAAAGATTGCCGACTCGTGACTGACTGGCATGTTCTCTCCAGCGAAGCAGCACTGACCCAGTTGGATGCCGACCCCGCGCAGGGGCTTTCTCCGGAGGTTATCGAACGACGCCGGACCGAATCCGGCTCGAACGAGCTGAAAGACACTGGCGGCCGCAGTCCGTGGACCATTCTCTGGGAGCAGTTGCGCGGTGCGATGATTCTGCTGCTGGTGGTTGCGGCGGTCGTCTCGGTCGTGCTGCACGAATATACCGACGCGATTGTGATCCTCGCGATCGTGGTTCTGAATGCGCTGTTGGGGTTCGGTCAGGAATATCGGGCTGAGAAAGCGATGGCGGCTCTCAAACAACTGTCGGTCCCGATCGTTCGCGTCCGGCGCGGAGGGCAGGTTCGAGAGATTTCCGCACGCGAGCTCGTCCCCGGAGATATCGTTCTGCTGGAAGTCGGAAATCACGTACCCGCCGATTGTCGACTGCTGGAAAGTGTCAATCTGAAAGTGCAGGAAGCCGCGCTCACGGGGGAATCCGAGCCGGTCGAAAAGCAAACCGCTCGATTGGTCGAACCCGATCTTCCGTTGGGCGATCGGGCCAATTGCGTATTCGTCGGAACGCTCGTCACTTACGGACACGGAATCGGTCTCGTCACCGAAATCGGGATGAAAACGCAACTGGGGCAGATCGCGCGATCTTTGCAGACAGTCGAAGCCGAGCCGACTCCGCTCCAGACACGACTCGCCCAATTGGGCCGAATGCTGGCGCTCGCCGCCTTGGGAATTGTGGCGATCGTGTTTGTCATGGGGCTGCTGAGCGGAGAAACGCCGCGACTGATGCTGATGACGGCACTCAGTCTGGCCGTTGCCGTCGTACCGGAAGGGTTGCCGGCCGTCGCGACGGTCGCTCTGGCTCTCGGAGCGCGCCGGATGTTCCAACGAAACGCCCTCATTCGAAAACTGCCGGCAGTCGAAACCCTGGGATCCGTCACCGTCATCTGTTCCGACAAAACGGGGACGCTGACCGAAAATCGGATGACCGTCACGGCTCTCGATGTGGCCGGCAACCGGATCGATCTTCCCGAAACGTTGAGTCACGGACATCCGATGGGAAAGCTCAACTCCGACAGTGGCATCGTCGACGTTCGCGGCACGGTGGCTCACTCCTCTTCGCTGTCACTGCTTCTGGCGGGGGCGGCGTTGTGCAACGATGCCGAACTGGTCGTTGAATCGAACCGCGAAATCATTCGTGCGATCGGTGATCCCACGGAAGGCGCGCTCGTGCTGGCCGCCGCTCAATTGCATCTTCCCATCGACAAATTGTTGAACGTGCTGCCGCGAGTTGACGAACTCCCGTTCGATTCCGATCGCAAACGGATGACGACCGTCCACGAATGGAGTGCCGCGGATCGGGACGATCTGGAACCGACGCTGCGTTCGGCACTCGAAAACATTCGAGGAATTTCCAGTCATCGGATCGCTTTCACAAAGGGAGCTGTCGACAGTCTGCTCCTCGTGTCGGACCACGTCTGGAACAGCGACGAACTCCAACCGATGGACGAGAACTGGCGAAACCGCATCTCACAGGCCAACGAAGAGCTGGCCGGTATGGGAATGCGGGTACTCGGGGTCGCCTTTCGTCCGCTGCCGGATGCCGGTGAGAATCTCCATATTAACTCCGTCGAGGAAGGTTTAACGTTCATCGGATTGCTCGCCATGATCGACCCCGCGCGTCCCGAGGTGGAGGAAGCCGTCCACCGCTGCCGCCAGGCCGGCATCCGGCCGATCATGATTACGGGCGACCATCCCTTGACCGCTCAGTACATCGCCGGCGAGTTGGGTATTTCGAAGGACGGTCAAGTGCTTTCGGGACAGGATCTCGAAAACATGTCCGACAGCGAACTCCGATCGGTCGTAGACTCCGTCTCGGTTTTCGCGCGTGTGGCTCCCAAACATAAATTGCGACTCGTCAAGGCCCTGCAGGAAAACGGAGAAGTCGTGGCCATGACGGGTGACGGCGTCAACGATGCACCGGCCCTCAAACAGGCGCACATCGGGGTCGCGATGGGAATCACCGGAACCGACGTCGCTAAAGAATCCTCGCAGATGGTTCTGCTGGACGATAATTTCGCTACGATCGTGAACGCCATCGAAGAAGGCCGCAAGGTCTACGATAATGTCCGCAAGTTCGTGAAATACACGATGACCAGCAACGCGGGAGAAATCTGGGTGATGATCCTCGGTCCGTTGCTGGGCATGCCGTTGCCTCTGTTACCCCTGCAGATCTTGTGGGTGAATCTCGTCACCGACGGACTTCCGGGGCTCGCGCTGGCTGTCGAAAAATCGGAACGAGGTACGATGACCCGTCCGCCGCATCCTCCCCGGGAAGCGATCCTGGGACGCCGGATGGGAATCGATATCGCCTGGATCGGATTGCTCATGGGCATCGTCTCGTTGCTGATGGGATATCTCGAGTGGTCTGCCGGAGATTCCAGCGAAGCTCACTGGCGAACGGTCATCTTTACCGTCCTCACATTCTCGCAGATGGGGAACGCTCTCGCCATCCGGTCGGAACACGAGTCGCTGTTTCAGTTGGGAATCTTTTCCAATCCGGCGATGCTCGCTTCGGTTGCTCTGACGTTCGGATTGCAGATGGCCGTCATCTACTGGCCACCGCTGCAGTCAATCTTCAAGACGGCCCCCTTGAGCGGCATCGAACTGTTGAGTTGTCTCGCGCTGAGTACGCTGGTGTTCTGTTCGGTCGAGATCCAAAAACTCATTTTGCAATGGCGCGAACGAACGAAGCAATCCCGCGAACCTGATTGAGTAGACGACTCGATGCGGGTTCGAATCCGCACCGGGGTGATGCGGCAACCCGATTTCGAACACTCCGAAATGCGATCGATCGGTCAGTCTGGAGTATTTATTAGCCGCAGGCTGCTAGTACCACAATTTACAGTTTCGTTCCTACCAAGGCGAGTTGTTTCCAAGGCTTTTCAGACTGCCTGAGTTCTCACCTTGTTCTGGGGTGTTGATTGGGACTGCTCCGCGTGGGGCGGCTTGTGTAGGTCCAGTTCATCGGTTTGGCGATCGTGTCGTTGAAGTAGTTCATGAACTACTTCAGCTTTTCCATCAAATCGAGTTTTGACAAAAAGCTTCCGCGCCGCATTACGCGACGATTGACGATCCCGAAGATGATTTTGATTTGGTTCAGCCATGAGCTGTGTTTCGGGAGATAAACAAAATGGATGCGATGACTCGGATCGGAAAGAAACGCACGCCGTGATGCCATCGACTGTAAGATGCCTTGCTGTTTTTGGGCGGTTCACAGGCGATGCCGATCAGAAAGACAATCTGCTCCGCCGTGAATTTTCCGGGCGAACCACTTCGCGGCGCATCGTTGAGACACTCGATGATCGCCCGCCGAAACGCCGCCGCGTTTTCCACGAACTGCATTTCCAGCAAGGCGGGGAAGGAATCCCGCCAGCGCCGACGCCACTTGCCGACGGTCTTGGCAGATCGTTCCAACTCGCAGCCGATCGTTTGGTCGTCGTGTTTATCAAATGCCATTAAGATCATCTTCGCTCGTGTCATGATGGCGTTGCCAATCGTTCGGCTGGAGGCCAATTGGCGTAAAATTTCCTGCATGACTGTGGTCAACTGAATCTTGGCGGCCTTGCCAGACATTGCTCTTCCTTGGTTTGGTGTGTGAGGTCAGATTCCTCATCAAACCTTGGAAGAGCATTTTTGACATCATCAAGTTGGTAGACTGGCCAATCTAGGGAAAAACTTTTTTGGAGGGAACGAACTTGTAAACTGCGGTACTAGCGCCCCGAAGCAATGCGGCTCGCTACATGAGGTACGCCGTCGATGATCGCTCCGGTTCCCCTTGCAGAATCGGCTTGAGAATCAATTCGGCCCCGGCTCCATCCCCGGCAGCGATCGCGACTCGAGCCAGCGACTCCCGCGTATTCAAATGATAAAGCTTGAACTCGAGGGCACGCTGCCAGTGTTGCTCGGCTGTCGCGGAGTCTCCTTGGAGATCGTCCGCCAGCCCCGCTTGATAATGGGCTTCGGTGAAATCTCGAATGGTAAGCGATCGGATGACCAGTTGCTCTGCTTCTTTCAGGTATCCCAATTCAATATGCAAGCTGGCGAACTGAGTCAGGAATACGTTCGCCGCGATTTGCAGATCCTGGTCTTCAGGATCGAACTCGGCAATACGATTCCATGCGTCGAGGGCATTCTGCTGATACCCCCGCTCTCTCTGGATGACTCCGATCAACAGCCAAGCGCGGTGAGAGAATTCCTCGTGACCGGCAAATTCCTGAGCGGTCCGCAGCGCGTCGTCGAGCATTCCCAGTTTGGTCTGACAAGCGGCCAATTCGTGCAGCACGTCGGCGTTTACGGGATTTCGTCGGCGTAGATCGTTCAAAAGCGGGAGCGCATCGCTCCATCGCTTCAACGAAAGATACGCACGGGCCAAATCGTGGATCTCCTCTTCGGTCTCCACTCCCACGGCTTGGAATATATGGATCGCTTCCGCAAAACGACCGTTCTCGACATAGCATCTGGCGCGTAGAGCTTGCGACCTTCCCGTCGGAGAATTCTGCCGATCCGAAGCGTCGATCAATTCGAGAGCTGCCCTGATCTCGGATCGCTCGATCAACGATCGGGCCTGTCTGAGAGGAGCCTCCTGAAGCCAGAAATACCCCGGTAGAGTGACTCAAACGATGGCAACGATTGCTCCAAGAATCTTCATCTGACGCACGAAGACTGAATCGCGGAATGTTCTCAACATCGTTTTCCTGTGGCCGTCCAGCGGTTCCGCTCCTCAACCGAAACACTCTATGAATAAGTGAATATACCAACTTCTGGAAATGGATAACAGTTCTGGTCGGCGCACGGTCGCGCTGACATCCCTCGTCGTGCAGCCGTTCGAGCAACGGCGCAAGCTGGTGGAAATACTTCAGACCGGTGATGTCCCGGCTGGTAATGTCGGGTTGTGGTGTGCGAGCCAGACGAGCATCCTGCCAACATGACAGACTTGATCCATTGACGGGCGATGGCGCAAAAGTCATGCCTATTCGAACAAATTTTGCTGGCGCAAATTCCGTGCCGAACGGTATTGGCTGCGTCCCCTTTGTTTCGCTGAGTGTGGGATGACGGAGTCGAAAATTCGAAATCCCCTACCTCCTGGAAACACAAGCTGGTATGCTGTTCCAACGGCTTGGCAGATTATTTAACACACCTTGCATGTCGATGAGCAATCGTTCCGATTCCTGATATCCAGAAACTCTACGATGATCGAATGGCGGCCCTGACGCCGAAAGAGCGGATGGATCGTGCGGTGGCGATGTTGAAATGGGCGCGGGATGCGATCGGTCGCCAGATTCTGAAAGAGGAACCGGACTGTGATGCGGAAACTCTGAAGTGGAAAGTCGCCGCTCGCTTGTATGCTTCCGATCGTCGAGTGGTCGCTATGATTGAAAGGATTCTCGAGCGTGTTTCCGATCGAAGCCTTTGAATCGACTCTCAAAAAAGTGGCTCGAATCTTCGAGGAGCTTTCCATTCGGTATCATCTGACTGGAGGAGTGACGAGCATCGCCTACATCGAACCTCGCCTCACGCAAGATGTCGATCTTGTCATTGACCGCGAAGTGGCCGCTCAGAAGATCGATTCGCTGATGACCGCGCTTTCGCAGTCGGACTTTTTCATTGAAGAGCAATCAGTGAGAAGTGCAATTGCGGAGAAACGAATGTTTCAATTGATTGACCTGGTGGAATTGTTGAAAGTTGATATCTATCCACGCGAATTGATTGCCGGAGAACTCGATCGTTCGGTTCGGTATGAGCTGTTCGACGGGGTTGTGAAGTTCCCATCTCTTCGCGCGTCGACGCGATCGTCTCCAAAATCATCTGAATCAGCAAAGGGAGCCACAAAAGCCGGCGGGATGTGAAGCTGATCTATACGTTCGTGCGATCCCGCCGAACAGGCGGTGGTGCGAGAACATTGCCAGGAACGGAAGCTCACGGACTTGCTCGACGAAGTGCTGGCGGAACCCGACGAATTTGAATGATTCCGAGAGGTCAAAACGGTCACGTAAAGCGTCAACCGTCTCAGTTTCCGGAATTCGCAGCCCACTGGCGAGTCTGATCCATAATTGGGATCCTCAAACGAGTTCGATTCCGGTACAGTGAAGGTTCAGCTTTGTTTTAACTGTAATTCGCGTTGAACTTTCCCGGAAGGAATCACATCATGCGTCGGATCTTATTGTGCGTCGGAGTCGTGGGCCTGCTATTGGCTTTAAATTTCGGACTGAAACTCGGTGCCGACGACAAGCCGAAGCAGCCGATCAAACTGG
>DATKCB010000130.1:0-4295 GCA_035513495.1 Planctomycetaceae bacterium
ACGGCTGCCTTGATCGCGAAACTGGAGGACATCGCCAATCGGCCTGCACCTTCCGACGCCGTTCCCGCTCCGGAACCGCAATATTTCGACTGGGTTCCCGTAACGGTCGGGTTGAAGGATGAGCACGGAAAGCCCGTTCCCGGTGACGATTGGAAGGTGACGATCGGGGGAGAACTCTATCGGGACGGTGATCATGCCACGAACTCCGGTCATCCCAATGCGGAGGGGGTCTGCGACCTGGGCCCCGTCCGGTTGGGGGTCATGGGTTTTAACGTGGAAAGTTCCCAATTCTCGACGACCGTCTCTCAAAGCGTTCGCCCCGGGAAGCCGTACCAACTCGATATGACTGTCCCCACTGGCGAGCGTGAAACCGTCGAGCAATCGCTCTTCGTGCACTGGCCGGAAGAGGTCCGGAAGGAATCGCTCTGGACGCATCTGGTGCTGGCTTACCAGCCGATCAAAGTGGAGAAACGCGACTGGGTGTGGAAGTCGCGAGAAATTCCCACCACTTATTACACGGACCATTACGTTAACAATCTTGGAGGCTCCTCCTCAGAAGCTTATCGAGGACCCGATACGCTCCTGGCCGGGATTAGTGTGTTGATTTCGCCCGAGGGAAAACTGTTCGTGGGAGAACTGCAGCCAGAGGAACTCTATTTGGCAACATCCTATCCCGATCGGGTGGGAGGTCATGAGACGATTGAATACTCGAAACTTTTCTCGCAAAATTATTTGCATTCCTATCATTATGAGTACGCGGACAGTCCTCCCACGATTGAGGTCCCTGCATCCTTGATTGGAAGTCCGTCAGAGAGCGCAACCGCGTCGTATCTCGAATATTTTCCTCTCGTGCACTTTCGGGAAGCAGAAGATGCCGAGTCGAAACTTTTCGTCTCGGGGAAACTCGCGTTGCCCAAGGAGGGCATCTGGGTGTATCTAATGTCGGTGATCGCTCCGGTTGGTGAATCCAATGTGACGGATCCGGCGAACGGGTTCTCAGGACGAGTGGTCTCGGTTTCGTCTCGTCCGCTCAACTACTGGGGCGTCGGTGGATTTTCTAGCGGTATCGATGGATATTCTGGCGATTCTGTTATTTACAGTTCGACCGCGATGGAGGCATCGCCACTCGCTGAAATGCTGAGTTACGATGAAGAGCGGAATTCCTGGAAGTTCGTCCCGTCCGAGGAAGTCGTGCGGCTACTTCAGAAAAATCTCGCCAAATTCCACCACTCCCTCGAAGCACGCCGTAGTAAGAAACCGGAGGAAACCGACAGAGACGCTCCGTCTGATAGTCCCAGTCAGCCGAAGTCGAACTGATTTTCTCACCCCGACAGGCACCCAAAGATTATGTGCAAAATCGACATCAGTGATCAAAATGTTCTTGCAATCCTGAAATCGTCTCTGCAAAACTGAACATGCGATAGCGGGTTCGTTGGCGTCAATGCACCCGCAAATGTTTCATCCTAGTGGAGACCGATTTCATGAAAAGCTTGAATTCGAAATTTCTGGCGATCGCTTGTCTGGCGGTGGGGGCTCTGGTGGTGTCGGGAATCGGGCTGAATTCTCCCAGCCTTGCCGCACAACAAGCAACGCAGGCCGAAGAGGCTCGCCAGGAAAAAACCCGCAAGCCGCCGCGCGGACGCGTACCGGCCGGATTGGGAAAAATCGGTGTGTCTGAAAAACAGAAGGAAGAAATCTACGCCATTCAGTCCCGCTATCAAGCGGAGGTGCAGGATTTGCTGGAACAACTCGAAGAACTGAAATCTCAGGAAGCGGAAGAGATCCACAATGTCCTCACCGACGACCAGAAACTCGCCCTAAAAAAATATCGAGACGAAGCCACCGCGAAACGCAAAGCACAGTCAAAGCCCAGCGAATAACTCGACCGTTCGCATGCCATCACCTCGAACACACCCCGGACTCCACGCCGGGGTGTTTTTGTTGGGTGGAAGAGTTGAAGGTACAAGAGTGGAAGGTGAGTCAACACTCGAATTGCTCGCGTGAGCCAGGCAGGACGATTCTCGAGTCACCTGACTCAACTCATTTCGCGACTTTCGTGGTTGAAATTCACCCGTTCTCCGTTTCGCTTTGCGATCGAGTCCGCTCCTCTCTATACTTCAAGGGACGAGGGGGGTTCTCGACTCTATTTATCAGGAGATCAAAGCGATGGCCGCGCGTGCCGCTCAGAAGATCCTCGAGCAGGATTTTCTCACCGTTCGCTGTCTGATCCTCGATCTCGCCGCGGCGCTCGATCGGATCGATCGCGGTGAGAACTCCTCGCAGGTCCAGAATCACGAGCAACTGAAACTGCTCCGGGGAGGGCTCGACATCCTGCAGGAACCCGGTCCCGGACGGGCGGAAAAAGTCCAGTTGCACTTCAGCGACAAGTACCAGGAGAGCTGGAACCGATAATCGTTCCCTCCCGATCGGCAACTACGAGGAGCTTTTTCGATGTACTTTATCGATCCGCACGTGCATATGGTTTCGCGCGTCACCGACGATTACGAACGGATGGCCCGCATGGGCTGCGTCGCCATCAGCGAACCCGCCTTCTGGGCCGGATACGACCGGGGGAGCGTCGACGGATTTCGCGATTACTTCCGGCAGTTGACCGAATTCGAAGCGAAGCGGGCGGCCGGTGTCGGGATCCAGCATTACACCTGGCTCTGCATCAACGCGAAAGAAGCCGAAAACGTCGCGCTCTCGCGGGAAGTGATCGCGATGATTCCCGAGTTCCTCGACAAACCGAACGTGCTCGGTATCGGAGAAATCGGCCTCAACAAGAACACGCCCAACGAGTGTACGATCTTCCGCGAACACCTCGATCTGGCCGCCAAAACCGACGAACTGATCCTGATCCACACGCCGCACCTGTGGGACAAATACAAAGGGACGCGGATGATCATCGACATGATCCAGGCAGACAGCCGCATCAATCCCGGCCGCGTGCTGATCGATCACGTCGAAGAACATACCGTCCGGCTCGCTCGCGAAAACGGTTTCTGGTGCGGAATGACGTTATACCCCACGACGAAGTGCACACCGGCTCGGGCCGCCGACATCATCGAGATGGTCGGCGACGACCAGATCATGGTGAACTCCGCCGGAGACTGGGGCCCGTCCAAGCCGACCGCTGTGGCCGACTTCATCATGGAAATGCGCCGCCGAGGTCATTCCGAAGCGAAAATCAAAAAGATTGTCTACGATAATCCGCTGGCGTTCTTCTCGCTCTCGAAACGTTTCCAATTCACCCCTCCCGAAAAGAGAGGAACCTGATCACTTCGTAGCGTAGGATTCCAATCCTGCGACTTTTTACCGTACGATGGGACCATTGTCCCGTCGAAACGACGGCCAGGAGTGACCGTCGTACAATTCTTGATCCGTCTTCACCGCCAGAAACCCGATGACCAAACCCGATCCCGTCTGGACTCAGATTCGCGAAGAAGTCGAAATGCAGGCGCGGACCGAGCCGATCCTCGCCAGCTTTCTGCACGCAACCGTCCTCAAGCACGAACGAATGGAGGACGCGCTCAGTTTTCATCTGGCCGGAAAGCTGGAAACGCTCAGCCTCCCTTCGATGCTGGTTCGCGAACTGATCGATGAAGTCTTGACAAAAAGTTGTGCGATCGCCGATTGCGTCCGGGCCGACGTGATCGCCATCGCCGAACGCGACCCGGCCGCGTGCGGATACTCCTTTCCCTTTTTGTATTACAAGGGATTTCAGGCATTGCAGTCGTATCGGATCGCCCATTGTCTCTGGAACGAAAACCGCCGCTCGCTGGCGATTCATCTGCAAAGCCGAATCTCGGAAGTGTTCAACGCCGACATCCATCCCGCCGCCCGCATCGGCAAGGGGGTGATGATCGATCACGGAACGAGCGTCGTGATCGGCGAAACGGCGGTCGTCGAAGACAACGTCTCGATGCTGCACGAAGTCACCCTCGGCGGAACCGGCAAAGAAACCGGCGACCGGCATCCCAAGGTCCGGCGGGGGGTTCTGCTCGGAGCCGGGGCGAAAATTCTGGGGAACGTTGAGATCGGAGAAGGTGCGAAAGTCGCGGCGAACAGCGTCGTACTCGATGACGTTCCGCCGCACACGACCGTCGCAGGTGTCCCCGCGAAAATTGTGGGCCGCGTCCAGGTCGCCGAACCGTCCCGGGACATGGATCAAATCTTCCCCCACCAGCACCACATCGACGGCGGCGGAATTTAACGTGGCATAGATTTCCAAATCTGTCGGTGGAGAAACACGCTCGCCAGTCGCGAGTTTTCCTTCGCAGGATTGGAATCCTACG
>DATKCB010000131.1:0-4938 GCA_035513495.1 Planctomycetaceae bacterium
CCAGTTTCCGCGCGAAGACTCCGTGATAGTCGAGGGACTCGATCAGACGTTCGACGTTGCGCACGACCCAGGCGTGCTGCTGCGATCCGTCGGCAGTTTTTCCGCCGAGACTGCCGCCGCGCGAGATCGCTTTGTGGGGCGGCCGCGAAGTGACGATCTTGTTGACGCATTCTCCCTGCAACTCCCACCACAGTGCTTCCCCTTTGATCGTCAGCAGTTTCTGGATGAACGACGACTTCGCCTCGATGAACTGCCGGCAATTCGTGATTCCGTGCGCGGCGAGTTTTTGTTCGGACTTCCTGCCGACTCCGCATAATTCGTCGACCGGGATCGCGCTCAGGAACGCCCGTCGCTCGGCGTCGGTCAGATCGTGGAGCACCCGCACGCCGTACGGCTTGGCCGTGTCGCTGCCGAGTTTGGCCATCGTCTTGGAGCGGGCGATGCCGATGCTGACCGGCACGCCGACTTCGTCTTTCATCCGCTGTTGCAGAGTCTCGGTCGCCTGCTGCATCGAGCCGCCGAACACGCGGGGAAGTTCGGAGGCCTCGAAGAACATCTCGTCGATGCTGTAGTATTCGACCAGTGGAGAGACATCGGCCAGCACGTCGAGCATCTTGCGGGAGAGCACTTCGTACCAGCGGAAGTCCCGTTTCACGAAGACCGCATCGGGACAGAGCTTGCGGGCATCCCAGATCGGCATCCCGGTTTTGACGCCGGCCGCCTTGAGTTCGTAGCTTTTGGCGATCACGCACGCCCCCTGATTTCCCAGCACGCCGACGGGAATTTTCCGCAGGGCCGGGAATCTCACGCGCTCTGCCGAGACGTAAAAGCAATCCGAGTCGAGATGACCGATGGTCTGTTTCACTGATTTCTTTCTTTCGAGAGACGAAAGTCAGAAATATCCGGAAACTGATAATTTGTCAACTGAATTTGTGTTTAATTCATGCGGTCCGTTGATTCGCTGCATTCCGGCTCGGAAAGACGCCGGCTCAATTTCGAAAAGCCGGTCAGCAGCTTCCACGAGAGCAGCAGGTCGAAGGTAATAACGAGGACCGGCAGGGTGTGCGGCCAGAGAAACAGCTCGACGGGAATCCAGCAGTAGACGAGAAATCGCGGCCGGACCAGCCAGGAGTACGGAATTTCGAGCGCATTGCGGACCATCGCAAACGCGACCACCAGCGTATAGACGAAAATGTAAATCCCGCCGGGAACCAGTCCGACAATCTCAGCGGAGATCAGCGTCAGCATCGTGGCGAAGACGACGATCTGGTCGGCCAGCGTGTCGGTCAGCGAGCCGCGGCGGGAGGCGACGTTCTGAAATCGAGCCAGCGGCCCGTCGATGCCGTCGAGCACTGCGTGGATCAGCAGCAGAACACAGGCAAGTCCGGGAGAGTGGAAAAACAGCGGACAGAACCCGAGTCCCGCCAGCAGCGAAAGAACTGTGAGGTGATCGGGCTTGATGCCGATCCGGGTGAATAATTGCAACAACGGTTTCAGCAACCGCCCGCGCCATTCCTGCGTCCGCAGCATCGCGGTTCGTTCGCCGGAGGAGTAACAGTCGTTGATTGGTGCGGTACCGCTCGCTGGTAACGAAGCAGGCTTTTCCGACGTCTCGTTCATCTGATCCTTTCCCGGAATTCGTCTCTCAGAAGAGACGGATTTCCGGGGAAAAGATCACGCGCTCGATGGCAATCGTTGGACGGGAAAAATGTTCCCGTCGTACGTGTGACGAACGAAAGCTCAAAAAATCTTCGAAATCTTGCTGTTCACCTCGTTCAGCGCGCGTAAGAGCCGGGTGCGGAGCTTTTTGTCGAGCGAGCGCATCTCGCGGGCCAGTGCGGGGGAGAGTTCTTTGTCGAACCGTTCGAGGGTGATCGTCAGTTTCTTGACGAGCTGTTCGGCGGTCACCTGCTGTTTGTCGAGAGTCGCCGTGCGTCCCCCTTCTCCGGGAGCGGTGGCGGCATCTTTGCGGAAGGGTGCGTAATCGTCTCCACCGGGACTGGATTCCCGGGCGAATGCCGGTGCGCGGTCGTCCGAGGTCTGGCCGTCTCGTCCGCGAACTGGCCCGCCCGAGGGGCCGGGATAATCGGCGACATTCTTGACCAGCGTGTTCTCGGAGGGAACAAACACGACCGACGAATCGCCGCCCCACTCGCTGAACTGTTCGTCGGAATCGGAACTGAGGTCTTCTCCGTGAACGGCGCGCCGCCAGGCCCGCATTTCGGCGACAGTCGCTTCGTTGTCATTCCCCCATTGCAGACATTCGGGCGCGTCGTCCCAGTTGAGCGCGACGTAAAAGTGCGACCATTTGAGATTGGGGTATTCGTCTCGCACGTCTCCGAACGATTCCCAGACGCGGCGGCGCTGGTAGACCTGATCGGGGGTGAGACCGATTTCCTGGGCGAAATCGCCATCGGTTCGCCCTCGTGCGTACTTCGTGGTCCATTTGGACGCACACTCGCCGACGACCCAATTGCACGAACTGACGGCAGTCTGGGCGGTGGCGATCAATTCAGCTTCGGTTTCCGGAATCTCAACGCGACGATTATCAGCCATCTTCGAACCACTTCCCTTTGATGAGTGTCTTGTCTTTGAGGTTTTTCAGCGAAGAGGGTCGATCCTACCGTCTCGCAAATGGGGGATCCATCCTCGGCTTGAGAAATCGCGAAGACCGGGGATTTCGCGGGCGGATCCCCGATCGGAAAAGTCGCGTCAGAATCCCGGTTTTACTCAAGCCCTGAATTTTGACAGTAACTTGAAGTCCGATGGAACACCGATTACGATTCGAATTAACCAATGTTCGTTCCGCAAGGCGATGCGTCTCTGGCCGTTGTTCGCACAAAACTGGCGAGAATGACTTCAGTTTTCTGCCCCGAGAAACGATATAATCGGTATAACCCGTTCGCGGGAAAAGCGTTGGCGCCGTGGCCAAGTGGCTAAGGCAACGGATTGCAAATCCGTCATTCCCCGGTTCGAATCCGGGCGGCGCCTCTTTTTACGACAACCAGAGAATCGAAAACGCCTGCTCGGATTGAGTGGGCGTTTTTTTGTAGATGGGTGAAGTGATCGGAGAAATTCTGGACGGCAGCGGGTGGCGAGTCTCTGCTGCAACTCCGGGCGGATCAACTCAGCGATACGAACCCGCTGCCCGCGTTCTGAATCTAACGCTCCCGCAACGCGACCGGCACTCCTAACTATATCCGAGCCGTGTGAACAGAATCACAAAGTGCGCCGTACAGTCAAAACTGTTCATGCGATCCGATCAGTTCGCCCTGCGTTCCCAATTCTCGATTTTCATTTGGGGCTGTAGCTCGATCGCGATCGCCTGTTGCCGCACCGACCGGAATACCTCTTCCTCGGCTGCGGTCATCGCGTGTTTTCGACGTGCCATGACCTTGCGGGCGACTGCCAGTCCGCGTTCGACATCGAATCGGTCGGCCTGTTCGCCGTCCATCCAGGCGAAGCTGGGGACGAATTTCGGACTCCGCGGCACGAACACGCTGCTGCAGAAACCGATGACCGCGCCCGTCGGAAAACTGACGTTGATTCCCGCTTTGCTGAAATCCCCGAACAGCATCCCCACGAACATCTCATCGGTTTCGACTTCGCGACCGTTGATGGGAACGCGGACGGTTCCGTATGTGTTTTTCAAGTCACTGTTGATGCAGTCGGCGGCGATGTTCACCCACGAGCCGATATAGGCGTGACCCAGAAAGCCGTCGTGTTGTTTATTGGAATAACCCTGAATGATGCTCGCCTCGATCTCGCCCCCCACTTTCGACATCGGACCGATCGAGGTCCCTTCGTGAACCACCGCGCCGGGCTGCAGCAGGCTTCCGTCGCCGATCGCTGTCGGTCCCTGTACGTAACAGTGCGGCATGATCGTGACGTTCTCCCCAATCCAGACCGGCCCGTTCTCCGCATCGATGACCGCGCACGGTTTGATCCGCGTCCCTTGACCGATATGAATCTGTTTCTCGTTCAGGAGATAGGAGCCGGGACCGATGTTTCCTGCGATCTGCCCCATCGCGGAATTCGCTTTGCAATCGTCGATCAGCGCTGCTTCATTGGCAAGAACCAGTTCCCACGGCCAGTCGATGAGACTGACGTCCCCCGTCACATCGCGTCGGGAGACTCCCGCGAGCGCCGCCCGTAATCGCAGTTCATCCAGCAGGATCTCGGGAGACAGCGATTTCGCGAGCGATGCATCCGCGAAAATGCAGACGATCGAGTTTTCCTCGCCCGCGAGACCGACCCAGGCACTCCCTCCCTGCTGCACCTGCGGAAGGTGATGCCACAGTCCCCGCCCGTTCAGCAGGAGCGTCCCACCCTCGATCGACTCGTTCGTCAAGCAGCCGGAAGTGTCGTGTGCGATTCCCGACATCACCGGGCGACACCAGATCTGAAGCGATTCCTGTTGACCGTTGGCCAGCAGTCTCTGCACGCGCTCGCGCAACGTCCCCAGTCCGCACCGCAATTCGCACACCGCACGAAAATAGACCAGTGGCAACAACCGCTGCCAGCCGGAGTCTTCGTAAATGACGATTGGGGGAACGGACATGGATGTGCAGGAGTTAGTAATTAGGAGTTAGTAATTAGGAGCTAGAAGCTATGAGTCAGGAGTTTCCTAAATCCTAATTCCTAAATCCTAACTCCTCCCTTCATTCCACCGTCACACTTTTCGCCAAGTTGCGCGGCTTATCGACGTCGTGTCCCCGCAGGACCGCGCAATGATAGGCGAGGAGTTGCAGTGGAATGGAAGTCAGCAGCGGTGTCAGAAGCGAATGCGTCGATGGGACGTACAAAACTGTGTCGGCGAGGTCCCTCACCCGGCGGTCACCCTCGGTCGCGATCGCGATCACGCGACCTTGACGGCTGCGGACCTCTTCGATGTTCGCCAGCACTTTTTCGTACGTATGATCCTGGGGGCAGATCGCG
>DATKCB010000132.1:0-20246 GCA_035513495.1 Planctomycetaceae bacterium
TTGGTGTTCCACCCGTTCCACCAGCGGCAGCGGGTCGGCTGCAAAAACGGACAGCAGCGGGATGACAGTCAGTACGCATGCGAGCAAAGGTCGGTTGAGCATCGGGGTTCTCCAGTCCGGCGGGATTGATCCAGTGGGAACGTCTCTCCACATTCTGTGAGTCCCGATTCGGACATGCAACAGATTTTCGAAGCGATCTGTTGCAGATTCGGCTGGCGTGTCCACGCGATGCGGTATCGCTGCTGCGAGGCGAGACCACGTCAGCAGACAGAATGGTCCATCCAGAAATCGTACGTTGAAGCAGTTGCTACTGAGCGTGCGCGGGAGATGAAGTCGCGCGAGAGAAGAAAAAGGAGTGAAAGCTCCTCAGTGTGCGATCAAAACAACAGACGTCATTGAAATATCGACTGTGTATCAAAATCGAGGAACTGCGGGCTTTCGGTAGTTCTTTGACCGTCGCGAATCCGGGAATTCAAATGACCGCCTGGAAGCTCAGAAGGAGCTTTTTTACTTGTCGTAAGTATTTTCCATAAAGAGAGTTGAGGAAATTATTGTGGAAAATTTCAGGAGTTTTCCCGGCATTTCCAAAAAACATTTTTTTGAAAAAAATCAGAAGTTGAATTTGCCACTCGCATCATCGGAATCATCATATCAACATTCGTTGAATTGTGTTCTAAATCGCAGTGCGACTTAGACTTCTGCGCACTCAACTTGTCGCTCCTCCCCGGATTTCCCCTAGGGGACTGACCACTAACGGCGTGCCACTTGAGCTTCACGAGATTCTGTGAAAGGAAAGACTTGAGTTCTCGTATCGAGTTTTCCACTATGTCCGACTCAAATCGAGGACAGATCGTCTGTCCTCTCAAGCACATCTCTGAGCATGATGTCCAATTGGAAGTGGCATTGGTTGAGGAAAGAGTTCTCTCCAATGTTCAGACGGAAGGAACGACGATGATGATGGTGAAAAAGCGGACGACGATTCTCTTATTGATGCTGACTGTGGGGCTTGCCGGAACGGTTCACGCAGTGCCGATGGAGCAGAATACTCCCCAAGAGTTGAGGAAAGAACGCGAACATTCCTGGCTCACGAGTCACCCGACGATTCAGAAACTGCACACGCTGATTAACGAAGAGAGAAAGCGGCAAGGACTTCAACCGCTGGAACTCGATCCGAAAATGTGCCTCAAGGCACAAGAACATGCTGTCTGGATGGCGGAAACCGGCTATTCTCAACACAGCAGTTTTCCGTGGCCGGAAATCATCTTCTACGGACCGCGCAGTGCCGAATCCGCCGTGCAAGGCTGGATCTATTCCCCCGCCCATCACGGAATCATGCTCAACGGCGGCAGGCAATGCGGCTACGGGTACATGGTCATCGACGGCCGCTGCTACTGGGTCGGCGTGTTTCAATAATTCGATTGTTCTTACAGCTTGGCTGCTGTTTTTCCAAAACGCTCCGTGCATGATGCACGGAGCGTTTTGTGGTTTGAGACGGTGAAAAAAGCGGGATTGTCCTTACGATCCGGGCAGAAGTGAACCGCTCTGTGAAGTCGGGAATGGATCGTCGACTCGTTGATCTGGATTGAAGACTGCGTGAAATCGAGGCAGTCGATTCGATGGTCGCTGCCGCCTCGGATTCCGCCAGTCTACCTTCGTTTCACTTCGCGAAATTTGGGTACGCTGTCTAGCGAAAACAGCACGACTTCTTCACCGGTGACCACGCTGATGTCATGGTGCAGGCTGGCCACCTTCGCACCCGTCGTCGCCAGCACGAGCGCTTCCAGCATGGGCCGCGCTGTCTCGATGAGTTGAGTCCGGACCTGTTTCAGAAGGTCGCGTCCTTTTTCCGGCGGGAGCGTCTTGACGAGTTGTTGTTCTGCAGCGGTCAGCACACCTTCTAACCGGATCAACAGCATGTCGCCGACGAGATGCGCGTGAATGTGCTTTGGCCCCCGGCCCATAAATTCCTGTTCGAAGCGAGTGATGCCTGCGCACATCGCGGCTTCGATTTCCCCGACGGTCTTCATAAACTCAGTTTCTTGTTGATACTCAAAAAATGTCAAAATAACTGCCGAGTACCCGAATTGACTGAGGAAACTCCAGGCCATTTTTGAAATTATGGGGTAAAACTCTACGCTTTTCTGGTGCCAACGACAACCAGCGCGACTCCTCCCGCAATGGCCAATCCACCCAGGATCGGCGGTACGGGCCACGTCTTCTCCGACTCTGCGGTCGCTGTGAGCGGTCCGACATCGAGTACGACATCGCGGCTCGTATAGGGGATGCCCCGGTAGAACAGCGCCACCGCACCTGCCACGATCAAAATTGCTCCGACAATTGCCAGCATCTTGTTGCGCATCAACGCGAACTCCTTGATAGATTCCATGGAGTGAAACTGTTCCAAACCGGAAGCGTGGTACTCAAATTCGGTTCATCAGGATCAGGACGATCAGGATCAAAACGACCAGTCCCAGTCCACCGCTGGGTGCGTAACCCCAGTTGCGGCTGTGACCCCAGGTAGGAAGTGCTCCCAAGAGCATCAGAATCAAAATAATTACCAGAATGGTCCAAAGCATGATTATCTCCCGGAAAGTAAGGGGTCAAGTGTTTCGATGTACTCTCGGCCGCATGGCAAGCTGCATCGTCGAGAGAGCGTTCTATTCGTTCTGGGGGTTGACGCCGATCGGTTCGACTTCTCTGCCCTGTTGGTCGACGGTTTCCGGCTCCTCGTCGCTGGAGTTTCCAGTCAGCTCGGATGCCTTATCCTTGACCGTGTCGACATCCTCTTGAATCTTGTCTTTGTCAGTCGCCATGTTGACGTTGACTTTGTTGCTTCCGTCATCGGGAGTAGGGCTCGACAGGACAAACCAGCCCCGATAGAAACCGAAGACCATGACGCAGATTCCGAGTACGACGACTCCGATAATGAAACCCTTCATGGCTCATCTCCTTCATATTCAGAGTTGTTAAATTAAAAATCCGCTCAAACGCAGCGTGTGAACTCGCGGTTGCAGTCCGCCCGATCGATCACAGGTACTCGATCCACTCGGGGTAACGAGACGTCTCCGCATCAGACGATTCCATCTCGCGAGATGAGTTGATCTCGCCAGCGGAAAAGTGTTGCACTTCTGATTCCCGGGACGGACCGTCGCTCTCTCGTGTGGCTGACTCCCCGCGAGCAGGCTTCCGACGGTTCATCGCGCGAATCACCCGTGCGACGTGCTTCGCCAAATCGGATTGTGAGTTGTTGTTCATCGGTATCATTCCTCAAAAAAATGTGACCCTCGTACGGCAAGCCGACCTCGCCATCACGATCCGGTCAGTCGTTGTCAGAAACTGCCGCGCAGAAAATCTTCTCTCATCAGCGTCTCGTGTTGTTCGAAACGTTCCATCTTTTGAAAATTGAGATCACTGCAATTCGTCAATGGAACGGGAGGTGTGTCGGTGATCTGGGGTTTCTGCTCCAGACCCCATAGCAAGTCGAGGTAACGGTTCAGTTCGAGGACCAGATCGTGATTCGAAGCGTTGAAATCGTCGTCATTCTGACTCTCGTTCAAATTATCCGGGGACATCTCAAGCCTCACTCAATCTGGGGGATCGACCGTTTGATTCCTGTGTTCGGCGATCGTTGAAAATGTCTCCGTGCTCCGCACGAAAGTGAGTACAAAAAAAAAGCCGACATGGTCCGCTCACCTCTGTTTGGTGAACAAACCACGTCGGCTTACTCTTTAACCAGCCTCCCGATCCAGATCGGGTTGCCGTTTAGTTAGTCTTCCGCAGACATTCTGTCTGAACGTCTATTTTTGAAGAAGTCGTGATTCATCGAAGAATGTTTCACTTCTCCTGCATCACCACTGTACCCGATCCGATGGACGATATCAATAGGCTTCTTTGGGGAACGATACGGATTTCATGAATCGGTACACTGTTGACATTTCGGTTTGTGTCTGCACGAAGTTGTGAATCGCCAGTCAACGGCGAGCGATTGCCGCTCAAGTTGAGTGCGACTCATCTGGGACCTCGGCGATGAGTCGTTGCATGATTTCCACTTTGGAACCAATGAAGACAATGTTGAACACGTCGATCCGCTCGCGGGTGGCCCCCGAGGTCAGAATCTCGAGGTCTCCCGAACCGAGTCCGAGGAGCCAGTGCCGAAACAGATCGTCGCGATGTTTTTCCAGGCCCATGCCCTGCGTATTGTAGCTTTGCGAACCCGCACCGTAGAGCGTGATATGGGTCAACTGCCCTGGTGTGACTTCCCAGTAGCTCAGGCGATCGATGCCAAACACGGTGACGGCCCACGTCAATAACATCAGAGTGGAAAACCAGAAATAGGCGCCGAGCGAGAGGTGAATTTTGAGGTTGCCGAACCAGGAGAAGACCTCGTCCCACCAGCCGACATAGGCCAGTACGACGGTGAGCAGAAGCCCCCCCATGATGACCATGCCCGAGGCCAGCCCGCGGACCGAGAAGTTGGTGATCAAGATCACCGTGAACAGTACCAGCAGGAACACCACTCCCAGATTATTGCTGGGATGAAACCAGGATTGGGCCTGCTCGACGCCTTCGTTCGGCACCGGTTTTCCGTGCGAATAGGTGAGGAACGCCATGAGATACCCAACCGCCCACACCGGCCACCAATAAAGAATCGAGGAATGCCCGTAAATCCGCAGTTCCCGCTGGGGCGCTGGAGTTTTCGGTTCAACCGGCAGGGTTGGTTCAGCCTCGGCATCGGTCACGAGCGGCTGTTCTGAAAGATCCGCGGCAGGTACCCGATCTTTGTCCGAGAGAGGATGGAGGTTGGGATGAAGGCCCCCCCGTTGCGTAGTGGACATCGCTGGACTCCTCCTGAATGAATGGGACCGTGAGACACGAGTCAAACAAAAAAAGCCGACGTGGAAGAACACCCGGAGGGATTCTCACCACGTCGGCTTACTTACTAATGCGCCTGCCGAAATCCCGATTGGGAAATTTCGGTTTGCGATTTATTCAGTCTTCCGATTCATCAGACGAGACCTCGATCGACCGTCGAAGCGCCTCGCTGATGGAATGAATTCTACCATCTGAGTCCGGGATTGCAAACGGAGGCCACGGCCGCCTCGGCGTTCGCAAGCCTACTTTTGTTTCGCATCGCGGAATTTGGGTACTTTCTCTAACGTAAACAGCACGATCTTTTCACCGGTGACCACGCTGATGTCATGGTGCAGGCTGAGTACCTTCACACCCGTCGTCTCCAGCACGAGCTTTTCCAGCATTGGCCGCCCCGTTTCGAGGAGTTGAGACCGGACCTGTTTCAGAAGGTCGCGTCCTTTCTCCGGCGGGAGCGTCTTGACGAGTTGTTGTTCTGCAGCGGTCAGCACGCCTTCCAGCCGGATCAACAGTAGATCGCCGATGAGATGCGCGTAAATGTGCTTTGGCCCCCGGCCCATAAATTCCTGCTCGAAGCGAGTGATGCCTGCGCACATCTCGGCTTCGATTTCCCCGACGGTTTTCATAAATTCCGTTCCTTCTTTTATACTCAAAGAATATGAAAAGAAGTGCCGAGTGGCCGAGTTGCCTGAGGAAACCCCACACTATTTATGATATTCTGAGGGAGTATCCTACCGTTCGTTGAGAAAAAAGTCGAGTTATCCTTGACTTGCTGGAGATCGGCGATACAGTGGTAAATGTGTTGGAAGTGAAGCGAATTCACGCAGAACTCCACACACTATTTCGGACGACTTGACGAACCGCGGCCCCAAACTTGATTGAGGAAGCGAGTCACTCAGTAAGCCGACATGGCAGAAAACCCTCGGGTGTTCCGCCATGTCGGCTTTTTTTTTGAATCCGAAACATCTCGAAAACGACTGCTGCTGACTGCAGCATCTTTCGATAGCGGCGAACGAGCCGCTTTGACAAAATTATCAGTCGTCGGACGACTAAATAAAAGGCAGCCCGGCCCAGTCGGGAGGCCCGTTAATGAGTAAACCGACGTGGAGGAACGAATACGAACGTTCCTCCACGTCGGTTTTTTTTATGGCTCGTTGTGCGAACACGTTCGGCAGCGAGCGAAGGAGCAGGCAATGAATAATCACGATTCCTCAGCCCTCTCGGAGAGCGCTGGGTCCCAGAGTGCAATCGATACGGCACATGAAAAGAAACTGAAAGATGTCGCGGTCATCGAACGGATCGCCGAGACGGTTCGCGCGTTCCAGATCAAAACGACAGGACATGAACCGACCGCAGTGAGCGTCGTACTGAGCGAGGACACGCTGGTCATCACAATCCACGGAGCATTGTCGCCCGCCGAACGGGCTCTGGCCCGCACTGCGGAGGGAGCAGCGAAGGTTCAGGAGTTTCATCGGCAACTCTTTGCCGCGACTTCCTTGTCGCTGCGGCAGGAAATCAAGCGGATCACCGGTCGCGATGTGCACGACGCAACCGCGGACGTGGAGCCGGTCACGGGAGCCATCGTGCAGGCCTTCACGACGGGGACCATGGTCCAGGTTTTCCTGCTGGAAACCGAAGTTCGCGATCAGATTAAAACGGAAACGAAAGAAAAATCCTGATGTCGTGCACCCTCTGCGCGGCAGACACGACAGGCATTCAACACAAGGAGACACGAGCCATGATGATTCAGTTGCTTTCCAACAGTCAAATCGAGAAACGAGCAGACTCGATCGGACTCAACGAAACAGATCACACATTCGACGAGCAGGAGTTCATCGAAGAAGATCCCGCACAAGTTTATTGCCCCAGCCAGGAACACATCAGACTCATGTGCCGCATGATTCGAAGCGACTGGTCGGAGAAAGACTACCAGAAGCGAAGTGCTTACAAGCCGGCACGCTGGTTGGTTTCGGTCGTTTCAATCCATCCTGACACAATGGAGTCTTCAGATGAGTAACAATATTCTCGAAAAGTCACGAGGGCCTCATTCACGTTTCTGGTGTTCGGACGGCCGTCAGACTCGCAAACCGTTTCTGCTTTCGTGCATGCCGACAGAATCTCTCTGTGAGATTATCGGGCGGGAGTACGCGTGGCTCTCGCAATTGGAGGTGAATGCACATCTCGAGCGATTCGATCGAACCAAGCTGGAACGTCTCGCCGCTCAGGTTCTCGATCGCGAGCGGTTTAATCAGCCAGTTTCTCAGCCAGTTCATCAACCAGTTTATCAGCCAATCGTTCAACCAGCATTCGCTACAGGAGGACTGCCATGTTAGTGATCACTCGGAAAAAAGGGGAAACGATCCACATCGGAAACGAGATTGAATTGACCGTCCTGGATGTCAGAAAAGGACGAGCCCGAATCGGAATTAATTGTCCTCGAGAGATTCCCATCCGGCGCCGCGAAGTGATCGGACGCGAGCGCGTGCCGCGAGAACCTGAACTCGAAGAAATGCATTTGCAGACCACGCAATGGCTTCAAGTACCACAGAAAACATGAACGGAAGGAAACTCTCACTGCGTCAGCAATCGTCGAGCGGTGCCGCGTGAGGAACTTTTAAGAACTGCGTAACACACCTCAGCCAAGTGACGTAGGACGGGCTTGTAGCCCGTCCGGAACGATCGAGTGGTCTCTCGGACGGGCTGGAAGGCCGTCCTACTTTGCCTCTCGCCATTTGGTTGAAGAGTTACAGAAACGCGAGATCAGCAGACTTTTGATCGTGGCTCGACGAACCACGATTCACATTCACTCAACAGATTCACATTCACTCAAACAAGGAGACATGGTGATGAACTGGGATCAGATTCAAGGCCGCTGGAAACAATGGACCGGCAAGGCGAAGGAGAAATGGGGCGAGTTGACCGACGACGATCTGGACCAAATTGAGGGCCGACGCGAACAGCTCGCCGGTCTTTTGCAGGAGCGGTACGGATATGCGAAGGACGAGGTCAACAAGGAAATCGACGAGTTCGCACGCGATCTGAAACTGTGAGCCGATCTGGTTCACTCGAAAAAACGATTTACGGAATCACTCACCAGTACGCAATGGACTGACATGAGGGCATTTCAAACTTTACCAGTAGGAGAGAGCAATGAGGAAATTATTTGCAGGTCTGGCATTTATGGGACTGACGGGGTTGATCGGCTGCGAGCAGGGAACTCCGGGCGGGACGGGAACGACCGGCGAGCAGCCGATGTACGGACAAGCGGACGACACATTCAATTTGAGCGTGCCCCTGACGTCATCTTCAATCCAGCAGGGAGAAGCGGCCGAAGCGAAGATCGGAATTAAACGCGCCAAAAACTTCGACCAGGACGTCACACTCGAGTTCGCCGATCTGCCGAAGGGTGTGACGGTCGATCCCGCAAGTCCGAAACTCAAGAGCAGTGAAACCGATGCGAAAGTCACCTTCAAGGTGGATGACGAAGCAGCGCTCGGCGACTTCAAAGTCAAAGTCACCGGTCACCCGACCGAGGGAGCCGACGCTCAGATTGAGTACAAGCTCACGATCGTCGCGAAGGACAGCTTTACGCTGAGTATGCCGAAAGCGACTCCGCTCAAGCAGGGTGAGACTCAAACCGTCACGATCGGTATCAAACGGGATAAGAGTTTCGATCAGGATGTCGCCCTCTCCTTCGGCGATTTACCGGAAGGTGTCACGCTCGACCCGAGTGATCCCGTCATCAAACACGGAGAATCGGGCGCCCAGGTCGAAGTGGCCGTCGCAGAAGATGCTTCGCTCGGGGACTTCACCATCCAGGTGATCGGTCATCCGACCGAAGGAGTCGAAGCCACGGACGAGATCAAACTGACCGTGGTCGAAAAGTAGTCGCAAAGCGTCGGAGACACTCACCGTCGCGAGGCGGTGAGGCGTCTCAGTGGGATGAATCCGGCGATCGTCGCCGGATCGATTCCGATTCACAACAACACAATCTTTTCAAGGAGTGAAGCAGATGAATGCTCAACGAGTTTCTAGAAGAATCCTGGCTGTCGCACTGGCGGCAGCGTATTCGTGGTTCGGCACGAGCGCGGCAATCGCAGTGCAGCCGAGGCCAGGTGACGCCGGAGCAGGTGTGGAAGTGCTCGCCCGCGGTCCCGTGCACGAAGCGTTCGCCGAAACGGTCACGTTCGATCCCGAACCGGGTATCGTCGTGGCCAAAGCACCTCCGGAAGCGATTGAGGAGTTGCCTCCCGATCAAAAGCCGGAAGGAGAGAACATCTCGTGGATCCCCGGTTACTGGGCGTGGGATGACGACAACAACGACTATCTGTGGATCAGCGGCACCTGGCGCGCACTGCCTCCGGGACGCCAATGGGTTTCCGGATATTGGGGTAGGTCGCGAGGCGGCGTTCAATGGACGTCGGGCTACTGGGCCGACGCTCAACTCACTGAGGTGGAATATCTGCCCGAGCCTCCGCAATCGGTCGAGTCCGGTCCGAATGTCGAAGCGGCGAATGCGAATCAAGTCTGGCTGCCGGGAAGCTGGACCTGGCATGAGAACCGGTACGTCTGGCGGCCCGGTTTCTGGTCGGCGGCACAACCTAACTGGGTCTGGGTCCCCGCGCACTACCAGTGGACTCCTCGCGGTTACGTTTGCGTGGATGGATATTGGGATCATACTCTCGACCGTCGCGGGATGCTGTTCGCGCCGGTGAGATTCAATCAGAACGTCTATGCGCAACAAGGGTATTACTACACCCCGACGACGATGATCGATCTGGGCGTATTTGCCAACCATCTGTTTTTGCGTCCGAATTACGGACATTATTACTTCGGGGACTACTACGGTTCACGTTACTCGTCGATCGGATTCTCTCCCTGGTTCTCATTCAATTCGAGTCGAATCGGATACGACCCGTTCTACGCTCACCAACGCTGGAGTCATCGCGACAACAATCTGTGGGATCGCCAGATCGCGTCGAGCTTCGCGCTTCGTCAGGAGAATGAAGCAATTCGCCCGCCGCGTACGTTCGCGGAGCAACTGACTCTGAGTAGTCAGGAACTGACGGAAGAGAACCAGTCGCGCGTATTCACAAGACCGCTCGAGCAGGTCGCAAAATCCAAAGGGGGTTCAATCCGGCTCCAGGCGGTGAACGAGGCTGAACGCCAACGCTTCGGTAAACTGGGTCAGGAAGCCCGCTCGTACCGTAAGGAACGTCAGCAACTCGAAGCGAGAGCAAAAGTCGAAGCGGACGTCGATGCCAAAGCCGATGCGAAAGCCGATGCGAAAGCCGACGCGAAGGCCGATGCGAAGGTCGTCGATCCGAACGTCAAGCAGCATGCCCTGCAGCTCAAAGCGGAGCGGGCCAAGCTTCCCCGTTCACCCTATTCGGGGAGAGGTGCCAAGGCGACGGGGAACGAACCCGAAGTGCCGAAGACGCAGGAATTGCCCCAGCCCGATCCCAAGGTTGTTCCTAAAGCGCGACAGCCGCGGCGCGTGAATCCCGCGAACTCGACGGAGGTCGAACGACGGGACCGACCGGGTGTGACACCGAAAGTTGAACCGAAGGCCGTCAACCCGACTCGGAAACCGGAGATCGAAACGAAACCGGAACGGCCCAAAGTCGATTCTCCACAACCGCGCAAGGTGGAGAAACGCCCCGAAGCCGAACCCAAAACCGAACGGCCCAAGGTCGAATCGCCAGAGCCTCCCAAGGTGGAACGACGCCCCGGGCGTCCCGATACCGAATCGAAACCCGAGGATCGCAAGCCCGAGCGAAAGCCCGAGCAAAAGGAAAAGGAAAAAGAAAAGGAAAAGGATAAGCGAGAACCTTAAGCGAGTGCGACAACAACTCACCGTCTCCCACAAGCCGGAGGCGGTGAGTTCGCGGAAGCGAAAAATAAGCCTCTTTCAAGCGGTGACGACACCGTGATCTTTTAACAAATAAGGAATAGAAAAATGACTCTCGGAAGCATTTTGAGTTGGATTGTGTGCGGATTGATCGTGGGGGTCATCGCACGGTTTCTGGTTCCCGGACGTCAGAGCATGGGGCTGATGATGACCTCACTGCTGGGGATCGCCGGAGCACTGGTGGGCGGATTTCTCTACGCACTACTCTTCCAGAGTGGGTCGACGGAACCGTTCTCGCTGAGTGGAAACAACTGGTACGGCTGGATCGTCTCCATTCTGGGGGCCGTTCTGCTGATCTGGGTGTGGCCGGGCATCACCTCGCGACGCTCGAGGATTTGAGTCGTCGCACCGAATCAATTTTCGCACGTTCTCCTCTCCTCGTTTGAATTCACTCCTGGAGGTTGGTTTCTCGCAAGTGAAGCGCTCCGATCGGAGCATCATTTTTTCATTCACACAAGAAAAGGATTGATTGTTATGTCTCGAAAATTATTGCCCCTGGCGATGTTTGTCGTGTCCTTCTCATTACTGCTCGGCGCGTCAAAAGCTGAGGCAAAAAGGTATCACGTACGAAACGTCAATGATTGCGGGCACCAGCAGGTCCGGCATGTGAATTACCGCGACTGCGGATACCAGCAGGTCCGGCATGTGAACTACCGCGACTGCGGATACCAACATGTCCGACACGTGAATTACCGCGATTGCGGATACCAGCAGGTCCAGCATGTGAATTATCGCGATTGCGGGTACCAACGTGTCCGCCGCGTGAATTATCGAGACTGCGGCCACCAGCAGGCCTATCAGGTTGCGAGCAGTACTTGTTGCGCACCGCGTCCTTCGTGTGCTGTTCCGGCCGTTCAGGTTAGCTGCGCGACCCCGCAACACCACGTCCCGGCGACGGCTCCAGCTCCACCGCCGGCGTATTAACGATTCGAGAGATGACTTCAACTTTACAGCGTTTATAGAAAGGAAAACACCATGCGTATAACTCTCACACTCTCCGCAGTCGCTCTGTTGATCGGACTGTCGAGCTTCATCGCCGGCGGTCAGATCCCCGCCACGAAATCCGCCACGAAATCCGCCACGGTCGCCGGCGTTCAACCGGCTGACAAATCGGGCGGTCCGATTACTGAAGATCAAAAAGTCAAACCCGCCGAGAACTCTCGATCCGCGCCGCAGGTCACGCCAGAGCGTTCGGCCGATGAAGCAGCGATACGCCAAGCGGATGAAGCGTTCGTGAAAGCGTACGGAGAGGGAGACGCCAAAGCGATCGCCGCACTCTTTACTCCAGACGCGGAGTATGTGGATGAAGCGGGGAATCTGTTTCAAGGTCGCGAAGCGATCGAGCAAACGCTGGTCGAATTCTTCAGTGAGAATCCCGATTGTCAACTCGAGATGACCATCGATTCGATTCGGTTCGTGAGTCCCGGTATCGCGATCGAAGACGGCAGCACGATACTCACTCATCCGGAACTGCCGGATACGATCGCAAGTCGTTATACCACCATTTATGTGAAGTCCGAAGGCAAGTGGCTCGCGGCCAGCGTTCGCGACTATGCCCCCAAGGATCGCAGACAGCATCGATTGCAACTGGAGCAACTCGATTGGCTGCTCGGAGACTGGGTGGATGAAGCGGAAGATTCGGTTATCACCTTTTCGTGCCAGTCGGTCGACAACGGCAACTTCCTGCTCCGGCAGTTCACGATTCTGATCGGCGGCGAAGAAGTGATGAGCGGCACTCAGCGAATTGGCTGGGATCCGCTGACCGGTAAACTCCGAACCTGGATCTTCGATTCCGAAGGCTCGTATGGCGAAGGTTCTTGGCATCGTGACGGAGATCGCTGGATTCTGAAATGTACCGGAGTCATGCCGGACGGACAGACCGCTTCCAGCACGAGCATTTATACGTCTATCAACTCTCACACCATGACCTGGCAGTTGGTCGATCACGAGATTGCCGGAGTGCAACAGCCCGACAGCGAAATCTACTCGATCGTCCGTCAGGCTCCGCCACCCGCGCCTTTGGTCTCGGACCAACAGGAATAACGAATTTTATCAGTCAGAGCGATGCAGGGAGAGCTGAATCTCGGCTCTGTTTCGCACAACAATCGAGGAGTAATCAGAGATGAAGACATTATCATGGAAAGCCACGCTCTGTTGCGGTCTGGCATGGAGTCTCAGTTCAGCCGGTCTGTTTGACGGCAGCCTTGCGCTGGCGCAAGAACTCGACGTCGAGAACGCGCAAGCCAGTGCCCAAAGGGAGAGAGAGAAAGGAGACAATCGGTCGCCGTCCAGCCGTGGCCGAGGGCCCGAAACTCGCCAGGATCGCGGTTCGCAATCCTCCCGAGGCAAGAGCGTTCCCGGCACAGCACGACGGGGTGGAATCCACGCCCCTGCGATTGGTCGATCGAGTCAACCTGCCAGCAGAGTAACACAACAGCCGACGATCAATCGCACTCCCTCGTTCAGTGGTCCGAGAGTCGATACTCGACCGAGCCGCAACACACGATCGAGCAGCGGCAGCCGGACCGGAGTCGTCACGCGTCCTGGAGGGACCGTTCGTTCCGGAGACAGAACGTTGCCGGAAGTCAGATCGCTTCCAGAGACCAGAACGCAGCCGGACTCCAGAGTTCGCTCGCAATCCGGTGTTCGCGTCGAGTCCAGACAGTCTCAGGATCGCCGTTTCGACGGACGGGAAGGATCTCTGCGAATTAACGAACAAGGACTGCGTAGCTCGACGAACATCGGGTCATGGACGCAGCGTTCGGGCGACCGTCGATCTCGGTTCAGCGATCGTACCTTCACGGGAAACACTTTCAATTACGGCAGTCGCGATTTCAGACTCGGACACAATTCCTATCGACCCTCCTACCACCGTCACTCGGGCTATCACGGTTACTGGAACTGGAATCGAGGCTTCGGTTCCGGCTATCCCTATTATGGTAACTATTATGGAAATTCATTCGGTTACGGATATGGAAACAACTTCGGTTATGGCTTTGGAAATAACTTCGGTTATCGCCCGTTCGGCTGGGGCTTGGGAGGCTGGGGACTCGGATCGCTGATCTACGGCAGTGGTTATCTCGACTACTCGAATCCGTACTACCTCGGTGGCGGACCGACGATTTACAACTACGCGCAGCCGATCCCCGTCAGTTACACCACGACGACCGTGGTTGCGAATGACGAAAATACGGCGGAAGAAATGTTGAGCGATGCGGTCGTCGCATTTCAGCGAAACGATTATGACGCGGCGCTCGATCTCACCAACCAGGGAATCACCGCGTACCCGGACGATGCGGTCTTGCACGAGTTCCGAGCGCTGGTGCTCTTTGCGAAGCAGGATTACCAGCAGGCGGCCGCAACAATCCACTCGGTTCTGGCGGTCGGACCAGGTTGGGACTGGACGACCCTCAGCAGTCTCTACACCGACGTTGCGATCTATACCGAGCAACTCCGCGCGTTGGAATCCAGCGCCAAAACGAATCCGCAAGATGCCCCCTCGCGATTTCTGCTGGCGTATCACTATCTGTCCTGCGGACATTCCGATGCAGCCGCTCGTCAGTTGCAACAAGTCGTTCAACTGAAGCCCAACGACCGTGTGGCCGCTGACGTTCTGAAAATGCTTTCACCGGATCCGACGCACGCGCAGACAGCCATCGCTCCGCAACCGCTCGGGGAATCCGCGCGGTCGGCGGAATCGCCGGTCAATCCAGCGGTACTGGTCGGCACCTGGAAGGCGACTCGTCCCGATGGTTCGCGGTTTGAGCTGACGCTCAACAACGAGGACAAATTCAGTTGGAGCTTCGCTCCACAGAATCAGAAAGCGCAGGGCTTTGACGGAACCTACACCGTCGAAGGAAACGTGCTGGCGTTGGAACGCGAAGATGGCGGTTCGCTGATCGCCGAGGTCACTCCCGGCGACGATCGAAGGAATTTCAATTTCAAACTGCTGGGAGCGCCCGAAGACGATCCCGGATTGGATTTTAACCGTTAACCACACGAATCACGAATTCGTGCAGTCGATCGCCGAGGTGATCGACTGACTGGAGTGAAGTCGTCTATGACATCGACCGCCGGCGATCGGATCGCTCTCTACGGAGAAAGTAATCAGGCATCCCCAGGGATCCCCGACTTTACAACACACCGAATCGACGGTCGGATGAAGCAGATGTCTTGTACGAATGTTGTTGAGAGTGAGTCGTCGCGCCGATCGGATCGAGCTCATCCCGAGTTGACGATGCGATCAGCGCGCAAGGAGAGGCCATTCGATTCAATCTCCCGAACCGGGAGATGAAGCATGGAGGCATGTTGCCTGCGTGAATGGTCTGCGAGATTCTAATTATGGAAGGTAAGAATATGAGTTACCGTATGTTTTCACTGAGTGCGCTGGCGATGGCTTTTTTTGTCGCGAGTGCATCTGCGTTCGCGGCTGAGGAAGCCAAGAAGTCCACGCACGACGGGACTGTAGTCAGCATTACCGAAGGCAAACTGGTCATGAAGTCGAAAGATGGCAAAGAGCATACTCACGCGCTGTCGGAAGACACCAAAGTGACACTGGACGGAAAGTCCGCCGAAGCGAAAGACCTCACCTCGGGCACCAAAATCCGAGTGAGTACACTGCCGGGCAACGTGAAGGTCGCGACTCAGATTGAAGCGATCAGCAAAAACGAAAACTTTGCCAATACGCACGTCGGCGAACTGGTCAGCATGTCCGAGAAATCGATAGTGATGACCAGCAAAGACGGCAAGGAGCATACTCACACTCTGGCGAAGGACGCCGAAGTGAGCTGCGACGGAAAGCCCTGCAAAATGGGCGATCTGAAAGCCGGAATGAAGATTCGCGTCACCACCAAGTCGGGCGACGCGGGAGTGGCGATTCAGGTCGAAGCCCTCGACAAGAACGCCAAGTTTAGCTGAATCTCAAGTGATATTCAGTTGTGATCAAGCAGAGTCAGTGCGACCCCGAATGCCGGCATTTGACCGGCATTCGGTTTGAGTTCAGTCGATCGATTGCGACGAAGCTCGCGACGATCAGATTCAGATTCACTATCCGATTGATGAATTGGCGATTCCTGTCAGACAAACAGACTGAAGTCGCCTTTCATCATCACCCGCAACCTCAACCGGTTGCACATCAGGAGAAACTAAAATGCTTTGGACAATCGTTACTGTGATTCTCGTTCTGTGGTTGCTGGGAATGGTCACTTCCACGACGTTCGGCGGGCTGCTTCATCTGTTACTGGTGCTTGCTGTCGCGGTCGTGCTGATTCGCGTCATCCAGGGACGACCGGCACTACCGTGATCGTTCTTCCGCAGCAGCATCCGCGAAGGGTTGCTTTTCAGCTCCTCGCGGGGCCGCCCGGGAGATTCGAATTGATCTCAGTGCTTGCTGCTGGATATTTATTTACTCAGACTCAATTTCATGAAAAAGGTGGTGTATGATGAGGTATTTAATCATTTTCGGATGCGTCGCGATGTTGGCATCGCACGCGATCCCGTGTCATGCGGGATTTGTTATGCTGCTGGAAGATACTGGCGGTAACTCAGTCACGATTGAGGACAACGGTCCTGGGGACATGAACGACACCATCGGTGTTATCGTGTTCGATGGCACACTCGGCGGAGATACGACCTGGACAATCAATGTCGCGACTGGCCTCTCAAAGCCGATCCTCGGTCCTGATGCCGACATGGATCTTAACTCTGTTAATGTCGCAACCGACGGACCCGGAACACTGAGAATTTCGTTAACCGACACCGATTACACGAGTGTTGCAAACACATCGTTCGGGGTGCAGTTCGAAATCGGCGGGACAAACTCGTCTCAGGGAATTCTTCTGGCACAATTTTGGGGCGATGACTCCAATTCAGAGTTCGGAATGAGTGAGTTGCTTGGAACCCTGGGGCCTTTCGGTGACGGCGCCTTCTCGGACACGGGAAATGCGGTCTGGAGTTCACAAGACGGTGTCTTTTCACTGACACAGAGAATTACGCTTGTTCATAACGCTTCCGGCAGATCAAGCTTCAATGTCAATTTGACGGCCCTAGGCAATCCGGATTTGCAGGAGATCGTACCCGAACCAGCTTCCATGTCGATCATGTTTCTCGGAACGTTGCTCGCAGGTTTCGGTCTTCGTCGTCGAAAGGAGAATCAGATCGGATTGAATTGAAGATGTAAGTTCTTCCTCAATCTTGCGACTGGGCCAGAAACCAGAGGATAAAAACACCTCGCTCCGGCTCAGCAAACGGGAGCTATCCCATTTCACCTCGCCATAGACTGACCTGACTCTGCGAAGGCCAATCGATGGCGAGGAGAACGGGACAGAGCGTCTTCGTTTTGTAAAAAAATGTGTTTCAAAGATGCCAACAATTGCATCGTCCGTCTGGGTGACCGCTTCAACTTCTCGGCAGCTTTTGAAGAGTTGATTCCGCCCACGATAATCGAGGACGATCCAGGATGTAAGCTCCCTTGGTCGTTCAATAGCAGTCTCGGGGCGTTAAAGGGACGCAGCCTATACCGTTCAGCACGAAATTTGCGATCGGGTAATCTTGTGGAATTGGCACACCATCTGCGCCATCGTCCAACAACGGATGATTACTGTCAAGATGCGGAAGTGGAGTGCGGCATGACACTCACTCTCTCATGACGGGATCAGCCCATGGAGCATGTCGAGGCCAATCGTCCCAAAAAAGTTGCGGTCTTCGGTGCTGGGATCGCCGGCCTGACGGTTGCACACGAACTGGCGCGGCGGGGTTACCTGGTCTCCGTCTACGAGCCGAATTCCGAAGCTGGCGGCTTCTTCCGTAGTGCGCGACGAGCGATCAATGACAACATGCCCTCCGAGTATTCGTGGCACGGAATGGGCCCCTGGTATCACAATGCTTTCGATTTGATGAAAGAGATCCCCTTCGACGAGTCGAATTCCATGTATGAGCAGGCCCTCTCGCGTCCGATTGATTTTGGAATGGCCGCCGACGATGGCCAGACTCAGTTCGACGACACGCGGCTCCTGAACATCAAGCGAATGTTCCGCATGACCTGGCGGGATGTTCTGCTGGGCAGTTGGCTGATGTTGAAAACCTGGGTTGCCGATTGCCGTTCACGCGAGCATTACTCGACGCTCAACGCGGCGGAAGCCTGGCGTCCGTGGCTGAGCGAGCCATGTTTGCATCTCTGGCGAGCGTCATTCGGACCCTGGATTGGATCCGATTGGCTGAATGTCTCGCTGCATACGACGGGGCAATTCTTTCGCAAGCAGTTGATTACTGCGCCCGCTCACTACCATACGGCCGATGCGGAAGGTCCGGCGTGGTGGCACGGAGCCCGCGGCGGCTGGCTGGTGCTGCGGGGACCGAGCAGCGAATATTGGTTCGATCGCTGGGTCACTTACTTGGGGACGCTGGGGGTCGAGTTCGCCTGGAACACGGCTCTTGTGGAATTGCTCTACGACGGGCAGAAGTGCACCGGTGCTCGCTTACAGACGGGAGAAAACATCCAGGCGGACTTCTACGTGCTGGCGGCTAACCCATTCGCGGTGGCGGAGGTGCTCAGCCGCACGCCTGCGTTGGAAAAGCAGGATCAACTGCGGCTCTTTCGCCCGCTGGTGCAGGATGGTCCCCATACGCAGGTCTCCTTACGGATCGCGTTTTCCGAACCCGTCGCCTGGCCCCGGAACCGAGCGGCAATCGTCGTCGCCAGTTCCGAGTTCGACCTGACGCTCTTTGCGGAAGAACAAGTCTGGGACCAGGACGTCAGCCTGGGGAGCGACGTGCGATCGTTGTGGACGGTGACAGCCTGTGTTTCAAAGGTTCGCGGATGCTTGTATGGAAAAACCGTCGAGGAATGCACCAAAGAGCAGTTCATCGAGGAAGTGAAAGCCCAACTCCATAATTGCTCAGGCCTGGATGCCCTGATCAAAGAGGCGAATGACGGCAGGTCGTTGAGCGACTTTACGATTCTCCGCATCGAAGTCTGGCATGAATGGCAGTTCTCGCCCGAGGGGATTCGCGGGAGGCAGCCCAAATGGGTGAACCGGGTTGGCAATCAAGAGTTCCTGCCCACGCAGGTCACGCCGGTTGAAAACCTGGCCCTGGCGGGCGCTCATACCCGGACCGACGTCGACGTGTGGAGCATCGAGGCGGCTGTGGAAAGCGGTCGCAGAGCAGCACAGGTCTTCGAGCCGAGCGTGAAAGTCCTTGGCCAACATCGCCCTTGGTGGCTCTTGTTGCTGCGAAGCCTCGACAACCTGCTGTATCGCATCAACGCTCCCAACGTGCTGGACGTCATGCTCATCGCAGCCATCATCGCGGCTGTTCTCTGGCTGTTCCTCGGGCGTTAAAAGGGGTACCACTCGCGTGTCGCCAGTGCGTTAAAAGGGGTGCCACTGGCGTGTCGCCAGTGCGTTTCGAATTCAGCTTGCAATCACGACCGTTGACTGCTCAGAATCAAGGCTAGAAAGCAATTCGGATGGAACAACAATTAGGTCGTCGCTACGAGAAAATCACCGCTGGACGGATCCTCGATCCCGACCTACCCACCATCCACGGTTCGCCCCCGAGTTTTTCGAGAGAGACAGCCGCAGCCGAGACAAGTCGAACGAGTAGGAGACCCAAGACCCACTCGCACTGGCGACACGCCAGTGGCACCCTTGACATACCGATTTTTCATCAGTTTTCAACAGTGGCACCCGGCGCCTTACGCAGAAACGACTTAGAATAGTTCAAGTGCCATTCGACAGTGACACCATTAACCGAGAAAGAAGCTTGACCATGAATGAAACGAAATCCGTGACCAAAAAAAGAAAGGCCGGTAAACATAATCAAACAGACAAGTGCCCTACCGGCATCAAAGGCTTCGATCAGATTACAGAAGGCGGACTTCCGAAAAATAGAATCACTTTGATTTCTGGAAGTGCCGGCTCCGGGAAAACTCTTTTCGGCATTGATTTTCTGATCAATGGCGCGACCCAATACAACGAGCCAGGCATCTGCATGTCCTTTGAAGAGACCGAAGCTGAACTTTATAAAGACGTTGCTTCTCTCAATCTGGATTTACCGGGGCTGGTTTCACGGAAAAAGATTCTGCTGGAACATGTGCTTTTGGAGCGCAAAGATATTCAGGAGAGTGACTTTAATCTGGAAGGACTGCTCATTCGTTTGGAGCATGCCATTGATGCCATTGGCGCCAAACGTGTCTTTTTGGATTCTATTGAATCTCTCTTTGCCGGCCTCACGGATGCTGGCATCCTTCGGATGGAGATAAAAAGGCTTTTCCGATGGCTTAAGAAAAAACAAGTTACGGCGATCGTTACCGGCGAGCCGGGCCAAAACTCTTATACCCGTCATGGCCTGGAGGAGTACCTTTCCGATTGCATCATTTTGCTGGATAACAGAGTTAACGAACAAATGGCCGTCCGGAGAGTTCGGATAATTAAATATCGCGGTTCCAATCATGGAACCAACGAAT
>DATKCB010000133.1:0-3249 GCA_035513495.1 Planctomycetaceae bacterium
CGGTGAAGACGTCGCAGCGGAACTGCGTCCATTCGTCGCGGTACCGGCCGAGCAACAGTTTCGCGGCTGCGGGAGTTTCGGTCGGCAGCTCGATTTGAGTTTTCTGTGTGAACTGTTTGAGCGCAACGGGAGAGAAATCGGTATCGGGAAGCTCAGGCTCGGCACGCTCCCAACTGGCATGGGCGTGGTGATAGTCGAGCCAGATTCCGTCGATCTCGTACGTTTCCAGAACGCGGCGGAATTCGTACATTCGATTCTGCCGATAACCGGCGTGAAACGGACTCACACCCTGCCAGCCCTGCGGGGGTGGCGAAGGTTTGCCGTCGGAACCGATCGGTGCGGCATCGGGGTGTTCTTTCAGAAAACTCGCCGAGTGCATCGAATTGAATTCGGCGAAGACTTTCAGACCCATCTGGTGGTAGCGTTCGATCTCGTCGGGTTTCAGTCCCCCCGAGCCGATCCAGATGGCGTTGATGCCGAAATCGGCGGGAGTTTTTCCCTTATCCAGAATCGCCTGGGGAAATCCACCGTAGAGGCCGCGAATCGTCACCCACTCCCGGGGTTCGAGTTTGGCCGCTGCGGCAGTCTCGGCGGATGCAGAGTTCGTGCCGGTCAACGTCCCCGCCGCGATGACCCCCGCCGCGCACTGTTTCAGCGCCGTACGCCGCGAACATTCGTGTGAGAAATTTGAACTCATGAAATGTCCCTTGAGGAAAGCCGGACCTGCTGCGGTGCAGCACGGGCGAGATGAAAATCAGAACTTATTTCGAAACGAAATGATATGCGTACAGATCAGCGACCTTCAACTCGAATCCGATGTTTCGTCCTGGTGTTAAGCGATGATTTCGCGGATCGGCGATCCGAAGTCGATTTCGAGACGTTTGTGTCCGGGGATTTCGAGCTTCTTGTGGTCGAGTCCCAACTGGTGCAGGACGGTCGCGTGCAGGTCGGTGACGTAGTGCCGATGTTCGACGGCGTGGAAGCCGAGTTCGTCGGTGGCTCCGTGTACGACACCTTTTTTGATTCCTCCACCCGCCAGCCAGACGGAGAAACCATAGGGATGATGATCGCGACCGTCGGATCTTTCGGCACCCGGGGTTCGTCCGAACTCGGTTCCCCAGACGACGATCGTTTCTTCGAGCAGTCCGCGCTGCTTCAAATCTTTGAGCAGCGCGGCGATCGGCTGATCGACCTGGGCACAGTTGTTGGTGTGGTTTTCTTTGAGTTTGGAGTGGGCGTCCCACGAGCCGGCGTGATAGACCTGCACGAACCGGACGCCCCGCTCGACGAGCCGCCGCGCTCCGAGGCAGAGTTCTCCAAACGGATTCGTTGTCGAATTGTCGAGTCCGTAGAGTTTTTGAGTAGCGGGGGTTTCCCGATTGAGGGCCATTACTTCAGGAACGGCAAGTTGCATCCGCGAGGCGAGTTCGTAGGCTTTGATTCTGGCCCGCATCGCCGGGTCGTCGGGATAGCGGACACCCGCGATCTGATTCAGATCCTGAAGCAGATCGAGTTGTTCGCGGCGTTCAGCAATCGAAACGTCCGCTCCGGGAGTTCCGAATGGAAGCGGATTGTCGGGATCGACCTTCAGTTCGACGCCGGCGTGTTCGGGACCGAGATAGGCGGCACCGTGCGCTCCGTCGCCTCCGCAACAGTCTCCTGGACCTTGTCCCAGCACGACAAAGCTGGGGAGGTTGTCGTTGAGCGAGCCGAGTCCGTAATGCACCCAGGAACCGAGCGAGGGAAAGAATCCGTCGAAGATATGCCGGCCGGTGTTGAACTGAAGTTGGGCAGCGTGATCGTTGTCGGTGGTCCACATCGAGCGGACGACCGCCAAGTCGTCGATGCAGCTTCCGACGTGCGGCCACCAGTCACAGACTTCGATGCCCGATTCTCCACGCTTCGAATATCCCTTCTGGAGCGGGTAGATCGTGGCCATCAGGTCGCGGGGCGTACCCGCGAAATCCCGCACGTTTTTGCGATAGAACGGGGACTCCAGAATCGAAGTGCTGTAGGGGGACTCCTCGATGGTCTTGCCGGAGTATTTGTTGAGCGCGGGCTTGGGATCGAAGCTTTCCATGTGGCTGGTTCCGCCGAGCATGAACAGCCAGATCACGTTTTTTGCTTTGGGGGCGAAGTCGGTCAGTCCCGAGGGAAGGGGGGCTTCACCAGCCCGCAGCACACCGTCGCGCTGCAACATGCTTCCCAGAGCCAGCCCGAAAAATCCCATTCCGCAATCGGACAAAAACGTCCGCCGGTTCGTGCGGCCGCAGAGGGCGTGTTCGTGATTGGTGAATTTCATCGCGATCTGCCAAGGGTTGAAGGTAGAAAGTTGAAAGTTAAAAGTGAAATCACATTAAGCCTCACGCGTCAGCGAGTTGTTTTCATTGAACTCGCTTTTTTCGTGTGATTCGAGCCTTTCGTGGTTGTGGCATTACATCTCATCGTATCGTCACAAAATCGTTGTGGCTGAACAAGACGTGCACGAGATTTTCTCGCGCTCGTAATTGGGGATCGGTTGACGGAGCAAGCTGCGCGACCGATGTTGCCGGGAATTTGCTCTGTTCGACTCCCGCGGCGAATTGCTGGGGATGTTCTTGCAGAAAAAGAATGCAGCGCTCCCGCTCGTCGCTCGTCGGTGGTCGCGTGAGAATGCGTTCAAACACGGCCGTAACGAACGCTTCATTGTTGTTGGTGATTCCCTCCGCAGCATTCAGTTCCCGGGCGATCTTGCGGGCCTGGGTCAGCGAGAGCGAGCTGTTGAGCAATGCCAGCGATTGCTGGGGGACGACGCTGAGTTTGCGTTCGTAGCATTCATCGGGATTGGCGAGATCGAACAGTTGGAGGAACTCCATCGATTCATTGGGAGTGATCCGGAAGTACAGGCTGCGGCGGAGTATTGACTGTCCCTGCTTCTCGTCGATCTCGGGACCGCCGCGCGTCAGATCGAGCGTGCCGGCGAGATGCAGTACACTGTCGCGGACAACTTCGGCTTCCATCCGCTGCGAATTCATCCGCCAGAGGTTGACGTTTTCGGGATCGACCTGCTGGTTCCGGTCGCTGTTCTCACCCACCTCGGAACTCATGCGATAGGTGTTCGAGGTGACGATCAGGCGATGGATGTGTTTCATGCTCCAGTCGTGTTCGGTGAGTTCGGCGGCGAGCCAGTCGAGAAGTTCGGGATGCGAGGGAGCCTTGCCGCGAATCCCGAACTCGGAGAGACTCGCCACCAGGCCGCGTCCGAAGTGA
>DATKCB010000134.1:0-5318 GCA_035513495.1 Planctomycetaceae bacterium
GTCGCTGACGGAGTCGATTCGTACGCAACAAGTTGAAATCCTCAAACTGTGGGATTCATTGCTCGACGAAACCGGACAACAGTCTCCCGCGCAGGCGCAATCGCAACCGATGCCGCAAGATCAGAACTCCTCATCCGAGGAGAACACGAAAAACGAGCAGCCATCACCTCGCCCGGATCCGAACTCCCCGTCGAAGGATCCGAACGGGAAACAACCGCAGGAATCCACCTCGGAAACTGAGGGAGAGCGTCAGGAAAACGACCCCGATCAGCCCGCTGACCGGTCGACAGAACGGACGAACGTCCGCGAAGAAGCGATCCGGGCTGCGAATCTGCTTCGCGAGGAGGAGCGGCGGCGTCTGATGCGCGATGTGTGGGGACAATTGCCGCCCCGACTGCGCCAGAAGCTCATGAACGCGGCCGACGAGGAGTATTTGCCCGAGTATCAGGACAATATCCGCGAATACTTCCGAAATCTCTCGGAACAAAAGAGCCAGGAGCGTCCACGGTAGGTCCGCGCGAATCGCTCTGTTTCGTTTCCGGCTTGTGGAAATCCCCTTTTGAAGTCCCCAACGGGTTCTTCGCGTTCTTCGCGGTCACGGAAAAGCATTCGTTGCTTTAGACTCCGCAATTGATTCTCCGGTCGCTATGATAAACGGAAACTCGTTTCTCTCACCGGTTTTCTCACATGTCCGACCGCTCCACAACTACAAACTCGATGCGATTGCAGCGGTTTCTCGCTGCGTCGGGAATCGCGTCGCGCCGTCAGTGCGAAGAGTTGATTACATCGGGACACGTCGAAGTCGACGGGAAAATCGCAACCGAACTCGGTTTCCGAATCGATCCCGACAAGAACGAAGTGAGGGTCGATACCGAGATCGTCAAACTCAAACCGAAGCGGTATTACATTCTGAATAAACCCAAGGGGGTGTTGTGTACTCATCGCGATCCCGGTCGTCGGCGTCTGGCGGTCGATTTGATTCCCGGTGAAAGCGAGCATCTGTTTACCGTCGGGCGGCTCGACGAAAATTCCGAGGGTTTACTGCTCGTGACGAACGACGGCGATCTTTCCCAGCGACTGCAGCATCCCAAATATCGCGTGCTTCGAACGTATCGCGTACAAGTTGCAGGAGAACCGACCCGCGAAGTCTATCAGAAACTGCGCGAAGGACTCTTCTTCAAGGAAGGGAAGTTCAAGGTTCATCACGCAAAAAAAATCAAGAAGCAGGGCAAAAGCACGATCCTCGAAATTCAGCTCAGCGAAGGCAAGAATCGGGAAGTCAGGCGTTTGCTGGCGCGAGTCGGTCATAAAGTCATGAACTTGCAGCGCGTCGGATTCGGGCCGATTCGCCTGGGGAAACTCGCTGTCGGCGAATCCCGTCCTCTGACGACCAGCGAAAGAGAACAACTGCTGGAGTTCGCCTTCAGCACGCCGGGCAAGGAAAGTCCCGCCAACCAGAAACATCGCGTCCGACCGCGTTCCGCCCGGCGCTCGCCACGCACGCCGACGAACAGGAAACCGCAAGGATGAGCGTTCAACAATCGCTGCCCGGCCTCATTCCGACTGCCCGCCAATTGATTGGAGAAGTCGTCGACCAGCAGCCGATGGCGAGAAATACTTACGTCGTTCGAATCCGTTGTCCCGAACTCGCCCGTCAAATCCGGCCGGGACAGTTCTTCATGGTGCGGGATCCGAACTCGTTTGACCCTTTGCTGGGACGTCCCTTCGCGCTGTACGACACGTTCGAAGAGAATGGAGAACCGGCCGGGATCGAGTTCGGGTACATTGTCGTGGGAAAACTCACTTCGCTGATGACTCACTGGACTACCGGAGATTTGGTCGCACTGTGGGGACCGCTCGGCAACGGGTTCCCCGAACCGGGCGACGGACATCTGCTGATGGTCGCGGGAGGGATCGGACAAACGCCGTTTTTAGCCGTCGCGCGAGAAGCGCTCGGACTCCAACAGTACGGAGAACCGGTTCGCGAGTTGTCTGCCAGACCGGACCGGTTGACGCTCTGTTACGGAGTCCGCTCGCAGGAGTATCTTGCAGGTATTTCCGAATTCACGATGGACGGTCTCGATTTGCAGATCGCCACCGACGACGGTTCCGCCGGACATCACGGATTCGTGACCGAACTGCTGCAGCGGGCGATCGATTCCGACTCTCCTCCGACTCGGGTGTTCTGTTGCGGTCCCGAACCGATGATGCACGCGGTCCAGAAGATCTGTATCAATCGGCAGATCGAATGCTGGCTCTCGCTGGAAACTCCGATGGCGTGCGGATTCGGAGCCTGCTTCAGTTGCGTGTCGCGCGTGAAGGAAGAAGACGGTTCGTGGGATTACAAGCGAACCTGCGTCGAAGGCCCTGTGTTTCTCGCTGACCGGCTGTGGTTCGACGAGTAGCATCCGGCACGATCTCCCGATGTCGCCCCGACAGTTACGCCCGCTTCACAACGGTTCCGGTCAATTGGGGTCTCGCGAGAACAAAGGCAGAACAGGGACGACAGATCAGGGATTCCCTCAACGCCGCTGATCCTTGATAGGTCTTGAATTCTGATTCGCGTGCTGATGAAGCGGACACGTCGCACGGGGGAATTTCTTAAGATATTCCCTGAATCCGGAACATGGAGTATTTTTCTCCCTGGGGAACACGCTTTCCATAAGTCTTTATTTTTTAATATTTTAAGAAAAATGTCTCCGTGCGTACCATCAGGATTCTCCCGATGGTAGAATCATTCTGATTAAAGTAATTGACATTTTCACTATAACAATCGATGATAAACCCTGAATTTGTTCCGTCGTTGTGGGCCACTTGAACGGGACAGAAAATAGGGTTTCTCCCTACGTAAATCCACCCCCTGTTGTTCCAAGTTCGCGGAACAGTCTTTTCAATGAGGATCGCTCATGCCCCCAACGGTGATCGATAAAGTCGAGTTGCAGAAATCCACAATCACGGATCGTGATGCCGCTCGTCGGCTGGTGAAAACTCTCCGCGAAATCATCAATCTCAGAGAGAACCGTCAGGACTTCGCCAGCTTCCTGTGTCGCATGCTGGGTCTGCCGGAAGAAGCAGTACTCAACAACGTGAAAATATTTACTGAGTACATGTTCGTCAAATTGGTCCTGGAGAGCACGATCCTGGAAGCAGACGAACCGGAAATGCAGGTCTGCGATCCGAGAATGGGACTCCATCTGAAAGATATCAGTTATCAGATCTTCGCAGAAGAGTATCTCAAGGAGACGAACGACGAAACGGCGTCGCACAATCAGGGAATCATCGACGAGCAACGTATCTTGCAGTATCTCGACAGTTACGAGCAAGCCCTCAAAAATGAAGGGCTAAATTATTTCGGTGCGTTGTTCGCCAAGCGGGTCTTCAAATGTCTCGACATTAAAAAGAAGAACTTCAAGGCAAGCCACGGAACCATGCTCGCGATGGTACTGGCGACGCATGGAGTCGGAATGTATTGGAGTTCGGTCTTCTCGAGTTACGAAGTCGTTTCCGATTTCGAATTCAGCCTCGCCTGAACTCTCAATTCACGACGTTACGCGGTGCGTCCCCCAGTAGCACGCGTCGGCAGTTTTCGCTCCCCTTGGTTCGCATATCGAGCAGTCCTTCGTCCGAATAAAATGCGGAATGCGGATTGACGATCACGCGGTCGTGCGCGGGATGTTCCGGGTCGCGCCAGGCGGCGATGAGAGGATGGAAGTCATCCGGCGGTTCCTGTTTCAGAACATCGAGTCCCGCCCCTTCGAGATGGCCCGATTCGATTGCCGCCAGCACTGCCTCTGCATCGACGACGCCTCCCCGGGCGGTATTCACGAGAAACGAACCGCGCGGCATCAACGCGATCGTTTCGGCATTGATCAAATGATGAGTCTCCTCGCTGAGAAAACAGTGCAGCGAGACGATGTGCGATTGTTCGAGCAAGCCCTCCAGCGACTCCACGCGAGTTACGCCGAGCGATTTATCTTTTCCGTCGGGCACGTAAGGATCGTAAAAGAGGACCTTCATTCCGAGTGCCTTCGCGCGGAGCGCGGTGGCCGATCCGATCCGTCCGAGTCCCACGATTCCGAACACCCGATCCCGCAGCCGCTTGATGCTGCCCGCTTGCGCGTAGGTCCACGGTCCCCGATTGTTCCTTAAGCGGCTGTTGAGAAAATGGCTTCCGCGGCCTAGCGACAGCGAGAGACCGATCGCCGAGTCGGCGACCTCCTCGGTTCCGTAATCGGGGACGTTCGCGACGGGAATTCCCAGCCGCCGGGCCGCAGCCGCCTCGACATTGTCGTACCCGACACCGCACCGGACGATCAGCTTGCAACGCTGCAGTTTCCGGATCGTTTTTTCGGTGATCGAAAGGAAGTGATACATCATAATCGCGTCGGCGTCTTCGATCTTGCCGACGAGGTCGTCTTCGTTGAGGGCATCCAGCGCCGAAACATCCGCCAGATCGCTGAGAATCCGTTCCTCCTGGTGGAGTTCTCCTTTGATAAAATCGGTAATCACAACCTTCGCGCGGCCGTTCATGGTGGGTCTTTCAGAAAGAGAGTGAATCGCTCCAGAGTAACATTCTGCGTTGGGGGAGCAAGGATTGGCGAGCGAATCGGATCGCCTGTTGTGATTCGGATCGTTCTCGAAGTATGATTGAGTCTTTCGACGTAACCCTGCTCCCTCGCGAGGACTTTCATGATTCGTTTCTTCTGTCTGTTCGCCGTATCGTACTCTCTGTATTTTGCTGCTTCTTCGAACGCGGCGGACCGGCCGAACGTCATCTTCTTCCTGTCGGACGATCAGCGGGCCGACTTTCTGTCGTGCGCCGGGCATCCGATCGTCAAAACGCCCCACATCGACAAATTGGCTGCCGCCGGTGTCCGATTCGAAAACGCGTTCGTCACGACCTCGATCTGCGCGGCCAGCCGGGCGACCCTGTTTACTGGATTATACGAGCGTTCGCACAAATACACATTCGGGATGCCCCCCATCTCTCCCGAACAGATCGCCGCCAGTTATCCGGCAGTCCTCAAGCAAGCGGGCTATCGGACCGGTTTCGTCGGTAAGTTCGGCGTCAGCGTTCCTCCCCAGTCTGAACAAAGAATGATGTTCGATTCGTTCGTTCCCTTGAATCGCAATCCGTACTTCAAACCTCAGCCGGACGGAACCAAACGGCACCTCACTAACATCACCGGCGACAAGGCGATCGAATTCGTCGAGAGTTGTTCGCCCGAGCAACCGTTCTGCCTGTCGGTCAGCTTCAACGCCCCGCACGCCGAAGACAGCGACCTGGAAAACCATTATCCCTGGCCACCCGAAGAAGA
>DATKCB010000135.1:0-2926 GCA_035513495.1 Planctomycetaceae bacterium
CGGGAACGATCATCGACCGCGTACCTCATGCAGCGAGCCGCCTTGCTTCGCGGCGACAATGAACGAGCGGAATTATGGAGGCAAACGACCGATCGGTTGAGGAGGAAAGAAGCCGTCGACTCCGCCGTCAGCCAGGTTCTAAAAGACAACCCGAAGTCCTATTGGGCTTTGGTGATTCGCGCCTATCAGTTTGCCGAGAGAGGAAATCCGCATCAGGCCCAACAGCTTCTCAAATCGCTTCCCACCGCGAAAGATGATGATCCTTTTGTCGCCGATCTGAAAAAAGCCGTACGGACTCGGGGAGAACTCCCCGCGAAAGACCGGATTCCCATCGAGTTGTTTTAAGTCGCATGAGCATTTCCGGCTTGCAAGAGTCCCGAATTCAGGTCTATGCTGATTTCATCCCGTCTTCTTCTCCCGGCTCTCAACAATTCTTCCCAGAACGACGTCATGCCGTCACGCGACTCGATTTTCATGCTCGCTTCGCTGGTGCTGGCGATTCTTGCGGGGTGCGATCGGTCTCAGGATTCCGGTTTGAATCAACCCGTAGACAAGCCCGTTTCCCAACAGGGAGTCCACTCTCCCGAGGAGACGGCCGGCGAAGAGGAACCTGGAGACGACGAGCCGCGGCCGGTCATTCGCTTTTCCGATGAAACGGCGAGATCCGGAATCGACTTCGAACACCACTCCGGAGACAACCCGCAAAAGCCGTTTCCCGCGGCCAACGGCAGCGGCATCGCCGCGTTCGATTACGACCTCGACGGCCGGAACGATCTGCTCTTTCTGAACGGTACCTCCTTTCCGCTGGACGAAGCTCGGGAAAGTCCGCGCGACCGCTTCTACCGCAATCGCGGGAATTGGTCCTTTGCCGAGATCACAGCAGAATCGGGACTCGGCTCCGCCGGATACAGTGCCGGCGTCGCGACCGGCGATTTCAATTCCGATGGATTTCCCGATGTGTTCATCAACTGCTTCGGAGAGAACCGGTTCTATCTGAATCAGGGTGACGGCACGTTTCGCGAAGCGGCGAATGAAGCGGGCCTCGACGATCCTTCGTGGGGAACCAGCGCAGCATGTCTCGATTTCAACAACGACGGCAACCTGGATCTTTACGTCTGCAACTACGCCGAATGGAGTTGGGAGACGAATCAGTTCTGCGGAGACCGCGAGAAGAACGTTCGCATCTTCTGTTCCCCGCGCAGTGTCAGGCCGGTTCCCGACAGGCTGTACGAAAACCTGGGGAACGGCCGGTTTCGCGACGTGCTCGAACAGGCCGGGATAAATCGCGAACCAGGCCGGGGGCAGGGGGTGGTCGCCGCCGACATCGACCGCGACGGATTGGTTGATTTGTATGTCGGTAACGACATCAACTCCAATTTCCTCTTCCGGAACGCGGGCGGAGGAAAGTTCGAGGATCTGACGGACCTGTCGGGGACCGCGTTCGATTTTGCCGGCAGACCTCAAGCCGGCATGGGAGTCGACGTGGCCGACATCGATCGCGACGGCTTGATGGAAATCTTCGTGACGAATTACGAGGACGAACACAACACGCTCTATCGAAACCTGGGAAATCATCTCTATCAAGATGTCAGCCAGTCCGCGGGTCTTGCGGCCCCCAGCATGCGCTGGATCGGTTGGGGGACGAGATTCATCGATTTCGATCTGGACGGGTGGAGCGATCTCGTCGTCACGAACGGTCACACCGACAATAATCTCCACGACATGGGGCGCGATGCCTCGTACGAACAGCCTCCCCTGTTGTTTCACAATCGCGCGGGGCGATTGATTCCCGTCCGCTCGCCCCCCGGTTCGTATTTCGCCGGCAAGCATCCGGGACGCTCCCTCTGCGCGGCCGATCTGGATGGCGACCTCGCGACCGATCTGGTGATCGGACACCAGGATCGACCGCCCGCTTTGCTCAGGAATATCTCCGCCTTGGACAAAAAGCGTCTCGTGCTCTCTATCAGATTCCTCGGAATCGAATCGAATCGGGACGGAATCGGAACACAAGTCGAAGTTCTCGGCACCGAGCCGGGATTGGCGTTCCAGGTCAAGTCGGGAGGAAGTTATCTCGCTTCGCAGCCTTACGATCTCATCATGAGCCTTCCGGCGGGTGTAGAAAATCTTCTTGAAATCCGTTGGCCGAACGGGTATGCCTTACAGTTGGCGGCTCCTGAAGCGAGCGGTCATTACACGTTGATTGAAGGCCGGAGATTATTCACACACTGAACTCTCATCTTTCGTAACACTTCAGCCGAATGGGGGAGGAACTGTAGGACGGGCTTGTAGCCCGTCTGAGATAGTTCGCGATGGGTTGGACGGCTGGAAGGCCATCCTACGTCACTCGGCTCAAATGTTACCATCTTTCTAATTAGAAGGGCGCATTGATGACGGACTCCGCACACTCAGACGACATCGCGAACAGCGCGTCGTCAGCTTCGAGTATTACTGAAGGAGACGGTTCAGACATTTCTGCGAGTGGTCAAACCTCTTCGAATTCGTTCAGTTGGAAACGAGTCGTTGCGACTGCCGGGACGCTGTTCATCATCGGCGGAGCGACCGCCGGCGCGGTCTGGTACGTGATGAACCTTGAACCGGCACTCTATCCGGTGAAAGGGGTTGTTTATCTCGACGATGAACCGATGGCGGGAGGGGTCGTTCTGACAGACCATGCGGGCGATTGGCCGGGCGCGTTGGCGGGGATTGACGATGACGGGCGTTTCGAACTCATCACCAATGGCGAGAAAGGAGCTTATGCGGGTGAACACAAGGTGTCATTTACTTTCATGGACGGCAAGTTTCCCCCAACCAGCTTGATCCCCGACAAATACACCGATCCGAAGAACCCTCCCTTTACGATCGAAGTTAACGGCGCTACGCAAACTCGGGAGATCAAATTCGAATTGTTCGGACGGAAAGAGGTGAA
>DATKCB010000136.1:0-3089 GCA_035513495.1 Planctomycetaceae bacterium
GGGCGTCACGCGGAAATCGGCAGCGAGCATCTGTTGTGGGGGTTGTCGATCGTCGAGAGCGACGTGTCGGAGTTTCTGTCGGAGTGCGGAGTCGACACCTCGGTGATCACCGGTCACGTGACGGCGCAATCGGGCTTCGAAACGTCCGCCATCGCCGTCGACGAGCAATTGCGAACCGAAGCGGTTTCCAGGTCAGACAACGCCGACGCCTGGAGAATCGTCGATGCGGCCGCCAACCGATGTTCCGAGGGAGTGCGCGTCGTCGAGGACGTCACTCGATTTTCGCAGAACGATGCGACGGCCTCACGAATGTTGAAGCAGTGGCGGCACGATTTTTCTGCGTTGATGCAATTGCTCCCGGCGCGAAACCGTCTCGAACAGCGCGACACGCCGCGCGACGTCGGGACTTCGATTTCGACCCGTTCCGAAGGCGAACGACAGTCGCTCGTCGAACTGCTGACGGCCAACTTCAAACGGGCTCAGGAGGCGCTGCGGACGCTCGAAGAAACCGGAAAACTGCTCGGTCCGGAATACCTCGATTTTCCGCGCGGCGCCGAACAACTCCGCTATCGGCTGTACACGCTGGAAAAAATCGTGCTGAGCGCGCGGACGATCCCTCTGCAACTCTCCTCGGCCCGATTGTATCTGCTGGTGACGCGCGACCTGTGTGCTGTCGATCCCGAGCGCGTGGTGCGGGAATCGATCGTCAATGGAGTCGACGTGATTCAGATCCGCGAGAAATCGCTCGACGACCGCGAACTGCTCGACTACGCTCGCGCAGTACGCGCGTGGACCCGAGAGGCGGGGACGCTCTTGATCGTCAACGACCGTCCCGACATCGCCGCCTTGTGCGATGCGGACGGAGTCCATCTCGGGCAGGAGGATCTGCCGGTCGCCGAAGCCCGCAAGATTCTGGGATCGGGAAAACTGATCGGTGTCTCGACGCACAACCTCGAACAGATCGACCGCGCCGTGGCCGACGGAGCGGACTACCTCGGAGTCGGCCCGGTCTTTCCGAGCGGAACGAAACAGTTTCCGGAATTCGTGGGAAAAGAGTTTGTTAGGCAGGCCGCCGAGCGGATCGAACTCCCGTGGTTCGCACTGGGAGGCATCGACGAATCGAATCTCGCGAGCGTGCTGTCGGCGGGAGCGCCGGGAGTCGCGCTGTGCGGTTGCCTCTGCGACTCGAACGAACCGGGAGCGATGGCAGCCCGTCTGCGCGGCCAGTTTTCGAACTCGTCACGTGGAGCAGGTTCGTAACCGGCTGGATTAAAACAGATTGGCAAACAATTTTCGGCAGAATCCAATCCTGCCCCAGGTCCGATCAGCTCAGTGCATCCAAGCGGCTGGTGCTGTCGCCGATCGAGTCGATCCTGGCACCGACGCGGTCACACATCGAGAGGAACAGGTTGTTCATCGGTGTTTCGACATCGTACTGGATGTGGCGACCGGTGGTGATCGTTCCGCCGCCGCGTCCGGCCAGAATCAGCGGCAGGTCGTTGTGGCGGTGACGGTTGGCGTCGGACAGCCCGCTGCCGTAGACGATCATGCAGTTGTCGAGCAGCGTCCCTTCGCCTTCCGGTATCTCCTTGAGCTTATCGAGGAAGTAGCCGTACTGCTCGATCAGGAAGCGGTCGATCTTGCGAATCTTCGCGATCATCTCTTCATTGTTCTGATGGTGAGACAGGTTGTGGTGACCGTCGCCGACACCAACCATCGGATAGCTGCGATTGCTGCCAGCGTTCCCCAGCATGAAGGTTGCGATGCGGGTGGCGTCCGTCTGGAATCCGACGGTGAGAATATCGAACATCAGGCGGATGTGAGCTTGCACGTCGTTGGGAACACCCGCGGGAACATCCATGTCGGGAACTTCAATTTCCTTGCCGTTTTCGGCGCGTTCGATCCGCTCTTCGATGTCCCGAATACTGCTGAAGTATTGATCCAGTTTGAGACGATCCGTCTTGCCCAGTTTCTTGTTGAGCTGCTGAGCGTCAGCCGAGACGACGTCCAGAATGCTTTTGCGGTCTCGCATCCGCTTGGCGCGGCTCTCGGCGTCACCCGATCCAAACAGCCGCTCGAACGCACCGCGCGGAACGATCTCTTTCGCGGTCGGGATCGTCGGCGACTTCCACGAGATGTTCGAGGAATACGCGCAACTGTAACCCGAATCGCAACTCCCGGCATTCTTGCCCCGTTCGATTCCGAGTTCGAGTGAAGGGAGACGAGTCAGGTGGCCGATCTGTTTGGCGGCCGCCTGATCCACAGAGATCCCGACTTCGATATGATCGGACGACTTGACCGGGTGCGCTCCGGTGAGAAACGTCGAGGCGCAGCGGGCGTGGTCTCCCGGCCCGTCTCCCTTGGCGTTACCTTCGTCCTGCGCGAGGCCGGTAATCACGTTGAATTCATTGCGGTGCCGTTCGATCGCCCCGATCGTTTCGGACAGCTTGTAGCCGGTCCCGGTCCCTTCGGGTTTCCACGAGGGCATGATCGCCCCGTTCGGAATGAAGAGATAGGCCATGCGAACCGGATGCGGCGACGCTCCCGGAATCGCGGCCTGGACTTTTGCCGCCGACTGCATGATGTCGAGGGCCGGGAGGGTGAGAACCGCACCGGCTCCACGCAGAAATGTTCGTCTGGGAATCTGCATACTCATCAGTCAATACCTCCATCGCCACGCCGCTTGAGGAACGGATCGCTCAGGATCACGCCTCGCACGAGCCGGGAAAATTTGTAATCGTTATGTTCTAGATCGTCCAAAATGCGGTCGACAGTGCAGGAATCATAGTATTCTAAACCCCGACCGAGTGCATAGGTCAGCATTTTTTCCGTTAAATTCCTAAAAAACAGATGTTTTTCTGTCTCCAGAATCTGCAGTAGTTCCAGGGCTCCCTGAAATGTCCGGCCATCCGGCAGGATTCCGCAATCGTCGATCGGCTGCTTGCCGTCTCGTTCCCGATAACGCCCGATGGCGTCAAATCGCTCGAACGCCAGACCGATCGGATCCATCTGATTGTGACAAGAGGCACATCCCGGATCCTCCCGGTGCAGAGCCAATTGTTGAGCGAGCGTCGCGTCCGGAGAAGCTT
>DATKCB010000137.1:0-5683 GCA_035513495.1 Planctomycetaceae bacterium
ATGACTTTTTCTTCACCCGTGAGAGGGAGCTGCGCGGGAATCTGAAACGCTGCCGCAACCGGTTCGGCGAAGACCGCGACTTCATCGGGCATCGACTCGGGAACCAGATGCAGATTTGACTGCGGGATCGCGATCCGTTCGGCGAAAGCACCGTCGTGCTTCAGGATCCCGATCACCGATCGATGCGGGCAGTGATTTCCCAAACCACTGCTACAATAATCGCACTGCCGGCAAGGGCAGTTAATTTCACCGACGACCCGTCGTCCCGCGAAAGAGCCGGTCAGAGCTTCGCCTACGAATTCGTGTCCGAGAACTCCCGAAAATCCCATGTAGCCTTTGAGGAGTTGGAGATCGGTTTCGCAGATGCCCGCGAGGATCGTCCGCACGAGAACCTCGTCCGAATGCAACGTCGGTTCGGGAAAGTCGTCGCGAACCGAAAGTTCCGACTGATCCAGGTAGACCGTTTTCATGCGCCGAAGGCTCCCGCCGGTTTGTCCGTTTCCAATGCTCGCCTCAGAGCAGTTCGGAGATCGGTTGTCCTTGATCGATCAGATATTGCGGACGCCCCCTCGGGTCGGTGATTGTGGTTCGTAATGCATCGATCCCCAAAGTTCGGTAGAGCGTGGCAAAGACATCCCGGTAGGTGACTGGCCGTTCGGTGACTGCCGAGGCTGTTCGGTCGGTAGCACCGATGACCTGCCCCGTTTTCAGACCTCCGCCCGCGAGAATTGCCGGACCGACGCGGGGCCAGTGATCGCGGCCTCCCTTATCGTTAATTCGAGGTGTTCGGCCGAATTCGCCCCAGGCGACAATCGTGACATCGTCGATCATTCCCCGTTCGGTCAGATCGGTGACGAGAGTGTTCATTCCATGATCGAGTACGGGGAGCAGATTGCGCATCCGTGGAAAGTTTGAAGAGTGCGTATCGAAGTCGCTGAGCGAAATGCTGACGCAGCGTACTCCGGCTTCGATCATGCGTCGCGCGAGCAGAAACTTGAGTACCGATTTCGGTCCCTCAGCAGTGTAGAACCGCTCGTGTTGCTCCTGAATTCGAGGTGTGTAACGGGCCAGAATTTCGGGATCTTCACGCGAGACGTCGAGTGCCTCGGCCAGCTTACCCGAAGTCAGAATTCCGACAGCTTGCTGCGTGAACTGGTCCATCGCGTCCATCATCCCGCTGGCGTCGACGTCCCGCTTGATGCGGTCCAATCCCGCGAGTAGTTCGGTCCGGCTGTCGAGTCGTGTTTCCGAGAGGTCGGCGTTCAAGGTCAACGCGGTAGAATGTTCGGTCCCCAGTCGCGCGAGTTCATTCTTCATGCCCGATTCGAGTTCCCGTTCGAACATCTGAGAGATGTCCGGCCGAAACGCCTGATATGAAGGTCCCAGAAAACCGGGCCGGGCGCTATTTCGTACGAGCGGACGTCCCTGCATCAGATCGATGAACATTGGAGCGACGTCAGTTGCAGACCCTTGCAGTTTCGCCAGCACCGACCCCATCGCCGGGCGGCCCCCGATCGATTCGAGGTCTTTGTAGTGATAACCAGACTGGCATTGAAATCCGTCGTGACGTCCCGCCGATTCGATCAGCGATCTTATGAAGACAAACCGCTCGCTGTTTTGTGCCAGTTGAGGCAGGAGTTCGCAGAGCTGGAGACCCGGCGTCGATGTCGAGATCGGCTGAAATTCACCACGCAGTTCCGAGGGAGCCAGAGGCTTGGGATCGATCGTATCCATCTGAGGCGGACCGCCGTCGAGATGCACGAAGAAGATCGATTTGCGGGACGACCCGATTCCGGTGGCCGCCTCGGCGCGCAATAATTCCGCGAGTGTCAGCCCACCGGCAGTCAACGCTCCCATCGTCAGAAACTGGCGACGAGATGAATAACCACCATGAGTGTCCTTCAAGGTCAGCATCTGATGCTCCTGTATAAGCACTGATCGATACGAGAAGTCTAACACATCAACAGATCTGGATGCAGCCCGATTCCGTGAAATCGGGAGAACTTCGCGGGACTTCAGAGCAACCCCTCACGCGCGGGTTCAGTCGACTTTTTCCTCACTGTTGATGCCGAATGCTGCAAATCCGACGAGAGCGAACACTGCTCCGCACACAATAAACATCCCGTTCCAGGAGTACCGGGAATCGATGATCTCGTTGAGTAGAATAGGCGAAACTGCGGCTCCCAGATTGCCGAACATATTTCCCCAGCCGAGGACCGAGCCGACGTAGCGTCCGCCGATATCTTGCGCGAACGCCCACATTGCGGCGCTTCCCAGATCGGTTCCGACGGCGACGAAGCACATCATCACCGTCGCCTGCCAGGGAGAATCGACGGCAAGACACCCGAAAAATGCGGCCGCACAAATGAAACGAGTGATCGCGACAGGCAGCGATCGGCCCAGTTTCAATCCGAATCGAATTGTGGTCCAGTCGGTCAGCCAGCCTCCCAGAAAATTCCCGGCGATACCGCAAAACATTGGCAGGCTGGTCATCAACGCGCGATCGATGAGCGGAGCATGGTGGACTTCACTCAAGTAGCGGGGGAACCAGGTCAAGATAAACAGCCATCCGATGTTGGTTCCGAACTGGACGGCACTGCACAGCCAGAGACTCCGATTGCTGAGTATCCGCGCCCAGGGAAACGAACTTTTCTGGTGAGGATCGACGGGAATCGCGTTACCCTGGATGAGCAACACTTCCGCTTCGTTACAGCCGCGATGTTCGTGCGGGGTATTGCGGAATAGAATCCAGAACAAAATCGCCACTCCGATCCCCAGACTACCGTAAACAAACATGACCGGCCGCCAGCCTCGACCGTAGATCTGCCGCAACGCACCGGGAAAAACCAGCTCGATCGCCAATCGATTCAACCGCCCGCTTTCCTCTGACGAAAGAGTTTCTCCCGCATCCCTTCGCTTGAGGAGCGACTTCGCCTCTTGGGGGAGCGACAGGTTCTTTAACTGTTCCCCGGTGAAAAGGCCGGCCGTCTCGATTTGTTCATTCACGACAGACAGGATCCGGTTCCGCGTGGAACCCTCCAAGACGAGCGAGTTCGTTCCGGACGGTTTCGGAGTGCTGGAAAGTTCTGTTTTCAGGTCTTCCGGCCATTGTTTGAAGATCAACTCTCGAAGATCGGCTGCGGTTCCCGTGGGGACTTTCGGGTTCGGTTCTTTTCCCGTGGGGGCGGGTGCCTGGTTGAGAGCCAGTTGTACGAACAAACCGTCGTTGAGAATGTCCCGCTCTTCGAACAGAGAGGATTCGTGCGTGGGGACAAACATCACGATCAGGATCCCCGTTAGAATCGGGGCGATGGCTCCTCCGATTCGTCCTCCGAATGCGGTAATTCCGCTGGCCGTCCCCCGGGCAGAGAGAGGCATCCACTTGCTGATCAGACTCGCGGCGGTCGGATAGGCACCGGCCTGAGCCAATCCGAACAGTCCCCGGATCACCAATAATGCGATGAATCCCTGAGCCAGCCCCATCATCGCAGTAAAGAACGACCAGCTTAAAATATAGATCGTCAGCGTGATGCGGGCGCCGATGCGGTCGGTGAGCAGACCTGAAGGAACCTGTGCCAGCGCGTAGGCCCCAAAAAACATCGCGAAGAAATAGCCCACCTGAGCTTCGCTCAGAGCCAGGTCTTCCTTGATGTAACGCTCGGCCAAACTGACGCAGAAGCGGTCCAGATAGAGCAGAATCGCCATCAGCGAGGCAAGCCCCACCACCAGATAGCGAATGCGGCTCGGTTTCTCCACGGAAAGTGGTGTTGTCATGGGCTCATCCGGAGGCAGGTCAGGGATTTGACCACGCCAACCTACGGACAGAGCAACCCCAATTCAAGAAGCACTTACCCCAAACCGGAAAATCACAGCGCACAAAAAGACGCCCCAGAGATAACTCCGGGACGTCTCATCACATCCTCTTGAGTGAGTGCGGGCCAACATACCCACCCATAAGGAGCTAGAGTATAGCTGCAATTTTAATACCGATAAAACATTTTTTTCGACTGTCCTTAACCTGTTTTTGCGTAACGGCTTATGGTTTTATTGTTTCTTGCGGTTCGCAGAATTCCTCAATCTGACTCAAAACAATGCAGCATTGATTAAACAACCAGAGGGCAAAATGGTTGCATTTTGCGGCAATCCGGAATCGGAACATTTCTCCATTCGATCAGAGCTGTCGAGTTTCAGTTCCAGAGACTGATGTACCAGCTCAGCCAGTCCCGAAAAGGGGGGCACAGCTCGCAAAACTTGTCGAGGGGATTGTAAAGTCTCGCCAAAAAGGGAGAGGAGTCCCTGAAGTATCTGGAATCGTACCACTGCCAGTACAATGGACCGATCGAGAGGATGTAGAAGACGAGGAAGATCAGCAATCGATTGTAGACACGCGCCGCAAACTGTCCAGCGGAATAGGAGTCGGGAGTCTGGTCTCGTTCTTCCTCGGCCGGCGCGGCTTCGATCTCTGATGCGTTCATTTTCGTGATGCTCATCCCATCAGGATAAATGACCGAATCGGTCAGGTCAAAGCAGTTTTTGACGGGGAGCTTCAAATCAGCCCTTGTCCCTGAAACCAGTCGATCGTTTCGTGCATCGCCTGTTTGAAATCGGTTTTCGGATCGTATCCGAGTTCGCGTTTCGCTTTGTCGATACAGAAATCGAGGTTCAGACCCAGAAACTTGATCCGCGCGCTCGACAGAATCGGAGCGTGCCTTTTCCCCAGCAGCCGGTAGGTTTTCTCGAGGACGGAAGCAAGTCCGCGGGCGACACTCAAGGGAACCGGTTTCGTTGGGGGGGGCTTGTACCCCGCTTCCTGACAGATCGTTTCCATGAATTCCCGCTTGCTCACCAACCGGTCGTCCCGAATGTTAAAAACTTCGCGGCGGCACTCGTCTTTCTCAATCGCCAGAAAAATCGCGTGAACCAGATTGCCCACGTACGTGTTGTTCATCAGCTTGTCGGTCGAACCGAGATATTTCACTTTGCCTGCCTTGAGCTTTTCCAGCAGTCGCGGCAGGACGGTTCGGTCTCGCGGTCCGTAGATAAACCCCGGCCGCAGCACCGTCGCCGGCAAGGCGTTGTCGCGAACCCGTTTCATCACGGCCAGTTCGGACTCCGCTTTCGTCAGCGTGTACCCGTCGATCCCTGCGACGTGAGGGAATTCGGTTTCATCGGTTCCGTAGTGATCGCGGGCCTCGTAAACTCCCAGAGAACTGATGTGAACGAACGCCTTGAGGGTTCCGTTGTTCTGAGCGGCATCGAGCAGATTGTTGAGTCCATCGACGTTGATTCGGCGATACTCTTCGACCGGTCCCCAGTCACCCACCTTGGCGGCACAATGCACAATCACCGTCACTCCCTCGACCGCTTTCTTCAGTGACGCGGGAATTCCCATATCTCCCGTAACCTTCTCGACGTCCCATTCGTCGAGCTGAATCGTATCGCTGCCGCTGCGGACCAGCACACGGACCGGAACCCCTCGCTTCCGCGCCTCTTCGACGACATGGCTTCCAACTAGGCCGGTCGCGCCGGTGACGAGCATCAGATCATCAGTAGTCAATTGCACCTTGGATTCTCCCTGCCGAAATCGACGACGCTCGGGTCGGATGGATCAGGCAATTGTGACGGATCGAGCGGGTCAGGCAAACCGACAATCGGCAGAATTCCTGTGGATCGGGAGTCGCGG
>DATKCB010000138.1:0-4409 GCA_035513495.1 Planctomycetaceae bacterium
GTCGAGAGCACGCGATAATAGTCGTCCAGCAACTCCGGTTCCTGTTCGATCAGCAATCGATCGAGCAGCATCTCGGTAAAGATGTGTCCGAGAAATCCCGGCCGGATCCGTTCGTCCGCGCCGCATCTGCTTCGGAAACACTCGGCGACCTCGGCCGTGATTTCGAAAAACGCGGTCGTCTCGTGAAACCAGCCGTCGTCGTGCAGATGCTGCATCGCTCCGGCGACGAACTCGCGCGTGCGGAAATCCTCGTCTTCACAGAAGGGATTCAGCAGTTTCTCCCGCAAACGGACTTTGCGGTCGGCAACCGAAAGCCAGTCGGGTGTGGCCGTCCCCACGAGAAACCAGGGACGATCCAGGAACCGGATTCCGTGCGCGAAATAATTCATTCAGGCTCCGTGGGAGGAATCGATACGGTCGGGGGCAAGACCGCATTATACCGAACGGGCAACAGGTATGCCCTCCACCAATCGGGAATCGACTTCAGAACGGCGGAGATTTTGAGCGGAGGGTCGGTCAGCGCAATTTGTGTCGCGGGAATCTCGGAACGAGCCAGGCGAATCCTCAGCGAAGCCAATCGAATCGGCGAACCGACGACGATCACTCCTTCGCGACTGCTCAGGCTCAACTGTTCGAGCAGCGCTTGCGGCTGGCCTGTGGAATCGATCGTCTGAAGGGACAGCGTTTCGTTCGCAAGTCGCCGCTGCAGCGATTCCCGCCATTCTTTCACTCGTTCGGAGGATCCGGCAATCAACGCCTTTCGCCGATCCGACTCGTCGGCGAGAGCATCGATTTTTTGCAGGAGAAATTCAGCAGCCGGACCGTCGATGGGATCATCGGCAAAAATAAAGATCGTCTCCGCTGGTCGGGCATCCGAAGTTTGCCCGCTGCAATAGACGTGAGAGAACGGAATCAGGAGTACGCACAAGTCGAATGCAATCACACCCAGCAGCAATCCGCCGCTCCGCTGCGAATCGAGGGGAGTCCGAAAAACTCCCGCCAGAATCACGGTCAGGAACCCTGCAATCTGTAACAGGAACGGAACCTTCACGGGCGAATCGAGCGATCCGTTTCGGTGCAGTTCGTACCAGTCGAAAATGGCCGTCAGGACGAGCATCAGCAACAGGCAGGTCAAGATCCGGGTGCTGACGCGCAGCGCGACAGGCTCGCGACCGGACAGTGCGTAAAATATCAACCCGACCGAGTAGAAGGTGAGCGCTCCACGCAGAAACCGGTCGGGAATCAACTCCAGCTCGAACCACCAGGGAAATCCCGCACCGAGCGAGACGAACACATCGTACAGCAGAAAAAGCCCGAAAAATGCCGCGACTCCGCGTGCCATGGCACACCAGGCGGGATTTGACTGTCCCGAGTCTGAAGTCATCTGCAGTTGTCGTTGTTCTCGCCGACTGACCGCCATCGAGCATCCTTGCGATGAGGGGGGATCTGATCTCCGAATCGATTCCTAATCGTCGTCATTCAGCCGATTTTCCGCAAGCTCATTCCTGTTTCAGAAGGATCGAAGCGGCCGAGTTTCAAGGATTATTTCCGCAGAAATTCAGAATTCTGAGGGGCGAATCCGGACCCGGTCGCCTCTCAGGCTGGATGATCTTCGTCCAACCTCCTAAAATGCAGAACTGTTCTCTTCGGCGGAAAGTTGAAACCGCCCGACCGAATTGTCAGTAGAATCTCCAGACTCCTCCACTCGTCTCCGCTCTTTCTTCCTCGATTGTCGAAACGTATGAATCAGGATTCTGAATCACAGCAGGTCTCTCTGAAAAATCCTGTGGTGGCGGCTTTGCTGTCGTTTCTGCTGCCCGGAGCGGGACACTTCTATCAGGGACGGACCTTCAAAGGAATCGTCAACTGCGTCTGCGTCTTGACGCTGCTGTTCTGGGGACTCTCGCTCGGTGAGTGGGGGATTGTGTTTCGCCTCGAACCGCTCCAAGCGAACGAGCGCGACATCGCCCAGCTCCAGGGAGGGTTTCAGGAAGGCGAACGCCTCGCGAATCCGAACCTGATACCGGATCGAACGAACACAAAAACGCACCTCGGCTTTCTGGCTCAGGCTCCGATCGGGCTGATTTCGATCCCCGCGATGATTCAGGAAAAGCGATATTATTCTGACGGTAACATCTCCGCAGTCCGTGAAGAATTCGAAATGAACGCAGCCGCGATCGGCAAGTTCGCCTACCGTTCGGACAAGGGAGAACGTGTGCTCGAACAGTTCGAAGGCACGCTTGAGTTGTCTCCGCAACAAGGTGAATTCGGCCGCGAGATGCAAGGGACATTCTCGGGTACCGACCCGCAAGGGAAAAAATTCGAAGTGATGATCGAAGGACTGAACTCGATCGGGCCTCCGATCGGGTCGGAAACCTATCAGCCTCTGACCTGTTTTGTTTCGCATCTGAACGGACAACCTGTCGAGGACGGGGTGCTGCTGGCTGGAATCGAGCGGGGATGGCTCGATCGGGTTTTCGTCCCTCCGAACATCCAGTCGCTCGAACACCTGCACGGAAAATTGGGAAAGAAATTTCCCCTCGCTGAAGTCTTCACCTGGATCGCCGGGTTACTCAATGTGCTGGTCATCTGGGATGCATACTCAGGTCCCGCGTACGGATATCGAATGCCTCGTCCCGAAGAACAAACAGCGAACGAAGACAAACCCGACGAGAAGACCGACACTCCTCCTCCTGCTGAAATTTCCGCTTCGACGACAAAAACGGCTTGATTTCCGTCTGAACTCCGCGAGAAAAAGATCTCCGCTATGAACTGGTTGCTGCTCGCCCAACACGACAATCTACTGTGGTACATTCTGCCGTTGGCGGTTGGAATCAGCCTCGTTTACAGCGCCAGCCGCTACGAAGAACCTGACAGCATCATTCGCCGCGCTGTCCGGTTGTTCTTTCAGATCACGATTTTCATGTCGACCGTATTCGGAGTTTTATGGGCGCTTTCGTTCGGGTTGTGACGCTCGATTCGTGAGACGAATCGTTATCCCAGATGGCTCAATCCCGCCGCCGTGATCATTCTGCCGCGGGGTGTCCGCTGAATCAGACCGGAGCGTAACAGATACGGTTCGACCTCGTCTTCCAGTGTGTCAGGGGGGACGTTCATCGTGTGGGCGATCGCGTGCAGACCTGCCGGGCCGCCGGTAAAGACCCGCGCGATCACTTCCAGATAGCGGCGGTCCTGCTGTTCGAGTCCGAGCAGATCCACCTCCTTCAGAGCAAGCGCCTGATGCGTGATCGCGTCGGTGATCTGTCCGTCGCTGCGGCTGGTCGCGTAATCGCGGATCCAGCGCAATAGGTTATTCGCCTTGCGGGGAGTCCCGCGGCTGCGGCGGGAAATCTCGGAGGCGGCTTCGGGCGTGATTGCCGTTTTCAGTTTGCGGGCGTTCCGCGTGATGATCTCGATCAGTTCGTCGTCGGTGTAGAAATCGAGATGTTCCCGATTCACGAACCGGTCGCGGAGCGGAGCCGTCAACATGCCGCTGCGGGTCGTGGCGCCGATGACAGTAAACTTCTGCAGCTTCATGTTGATCGTACGGGCGTTGAGACCTTCGCCCAGCGTGATATCGACGCGAAAGTCTTCCATCGCGGGATAAATGAATTCTTCGACGGTGGCCGGCAGGCGGTGGATTTCGTCGATGAACAGCACCGAACCTTCCGAGGCGTTCGTCAGATAGGGGAGCAGATCTTTCGGCGCGGACAGCGACGGACCCGAGGTGATCTGCAATTCGGTCCCGAGTTCGCGCGGGAGAACGGTCGCGAGCGTCGTCTTGCCGAGACCCGGAGGGCCGTCCATCAGCAGATGTCCCAGCGGTTCGCCGCGCTTGCGGGCGGCGTCGAGGACGATCTTCAGACGTTCGACGACCCGCCGCTGTCCGACGACGTCTTCCAACCGCTGCGGCCGAAGTTCCTCATCGTGCAGTTCGTCGTCGATCGACCAGTTCTCGCCGTTCACCCGCTTTGACGGATCATCGGGATCGGGTCGTTCATCGGAATGAAATGTCGGTTCCCTCACCATCTTCGTCTCGAATCCTTGAGTCACAGCGGGAAAACGGGCTGCTTTCCCTGGAATTGAGATTCTCGCCACAGGCAATCTCGCGGAAGCGAGGATACGCCAAGCAGTCTCCAGCGTAAAGATCAAGCACGACAATCCCGATCGACGCTCCGCCCGGGACAGTGTGGCGGAGCCCCCGAATCGGGATCGTGGTCGCGTAGAGATCCCTGTCTGCGAGAAAAACCAGCATTGCTCGCGTCCTCCTGCTCCGAAAATACTTGGCCAGTTTTCGGATCAGCGCGCAAAAGACCCCCTTTCCCCCAATTGGAATCGGGGACAGCACAATTTGTGGCGAACGACGTTGAGACAACACGTGGCGTCGGACCCGAATTGTGACGCAGACG
>DATKCB010000139.1:0-2467 GCA_035513495.1 Planctomycetaceae bacterium
TTGTGGAACGGTCGACCCTCAGCATCTTAAACCGGAAGGCCCGTTTGGTGATCACCTCGGATATTACAGTCTCCGGCACGACTTCCCCTTGCTGAAAGTCGATCGCGTGTATCACCGCGAAGGAGCGATCTGGCCGTTCACCACGGTCGGACGTCCTCCGCAGGAAGACACGTCGTTCGGAGAGATCATTCACGAACTGACCGGCCCCGCGATTTCGTCGGTCCTGCCGGGAGTCGAGGCCGTGCACGCCGTCGATGCGGCGGGAGTTCACCCGCTCTTGCTCGCGATCGGCAGCGAGCGCTACGCTCCGTACATCGAACGCCGGGTTCCGCAAGAGTTGCTGACCCAGGCGAATGCGATTTTGGGGCAGGGTCAGCTTTCGCTCGCGAAGTACCTGATGATCGTCGCGCGCGAAGACTGTCCCGGTCTCGACATCGAATTTATCTCTGCGTTCGTGCAGCATCTGCTCGAACGGATCGACTGGGAGAACGACCTCCATTTCCAGACGCACACGACGATCGATACGCTCGATTATTCGGGTCACGGCCTGAACGCGGGGTCGAAACTCGTGATGGCGGCGACCGGACCTGCCCGGAGAAAGCTTCCGAGTGAAATTCCGAGCGGATGGCATCTCCCCGAGGGATTCGGCCATGTCCGGCTCTGTCTGCCGGGCGTTCTCGCGATTGAGGCTCCTGCATTTACCGGATATGGATCAGGTGGGGAAAGTTCGCTCGTCCGGTTCTGCGAGTCGGTTTCTGTCGATCATCCGATCAACAGTTTTCCGCTGGTCGTACTGGTCGATGATGCGGAATTTGCGGCGGAGAGTCTGAACAACTTTTTGTGGGTGACGTTTACCCGTTCGAATCCGGCAGCAGACATTTCGGGTCTCGGTGCGTTCACGCACCAGAAACACTTCGGCTGCCGCGGTTCGCTGGTGATCGACGCCCGTCTCAAACCGCACCACGCACCGCCGCTGATCGAAGATCCGACCGTCACGCGGCGGGTGGACGGACTCGCTGCGCAGGGCGGACCGCTGCACGGAATATTGTGAGCGGAATCTGTATCCCGTTGTTTGAGAGTGAGTGATTGAACTGAGCGTTGTCAAGGAGTGCAAATCGGACACAATGTGAGGCAACATGTACGACTCCGACTATCTCAACTTCCTGCAAACGCTGCTCACGCCGGAGCGACTCGCCCGGTTCGATGAGGTGCTCGAACATCGCACGCGCTTCGTGACGGTGGTGCTGGAGAATCTGTATCATTCCCACAACGCCTCAGCCTGTCTGCGAAGCTGCGATGCGTTCGGAATTCAGGACGCATATCTGATCGAGAACCGTTACGATTTCCGCGCGTCCCCTCAGATCGATCTCGGTTCCTCCCGCTGGCTGACGCTGCACCGCTATCGGGATTCCGACACCCGGACCGAGGATTGTCTCGCAGATCTCAAGCGACAAGGATTTCAGATCGTCGCCACCGCTCTGAGCGACCATGCCTGCACGCCCGCGAATCTCCCCCTGTCGCAGAAAACCGCGATTGTGATCGGCGGAGAAAAAGACGGCGTGTCGCAGACGGTGCTCGAACAAGCCGACGCCGTACTGACGATCCCGATGTACGGTTTCGTCCAGAGCCTGAACGTCTCGGTCGCCTGCGCCGTCTGTCTGCAAACGATCGTCGAGCGAGTCCGCCAGGAACGTGACGACTGGCAATTGACGGAATCCGAGAAACAGGAACTCCGTGAACTCTGGATGGACCGCTCCGCCCGCCGCCAGCACCGCCGGATCATCGAGCAATACTGGAAGGACGCCGCGAAAAAAATGGGGCCACTGGGATTCGAACCCAGAACCAACGGATTATGAGTCCGCTGCTCTGACCATTGAGCTACAGCCCCGAAAAGTTACTCGTCCCTTGAGAAATTTGCGACGTGTTGTAACGCCTCTCGAACGAAAACACACCCCGGGATGAAAACGCCGCAGGTGCGATGATGCCGCGGGTCAGTCTATCAGAACCGAAGAGGGGGGCAAAGGTTCGCGTTCTGCAATGGCGAGTAGAATATCTGTCTGCGGGGGTACTCCCTGCAGGTGGATTTCGATCGTGGTCACCGAGCCGGGAACTCTGTCGCCATGTTCTATTGGGTCCTCAGTTCCAGCTCTCGAACAGTTGCCGGTCTTTCTCGGCTCGCTCGGCGAACGGGTGTTGTTCGTCCGCGTAGACTTTGGCCCGGTGTTCGAGAAACAGGCCGTTCCACGGAACGTGTGGTTCGAGATCCTCGATTGCTTCAACGGTTCGAGCGGGTTCGAGTTGCCGTGCGACGATGTACCGCACAATTCGCCGCTTGTCGTCGAGACGATACAGGGCGAACGGTCGATTCAATCGTTCTTCGATTTTCGAGGCGGACGCAGGCACGAGTTCGGATAAATCCCCCGCTCGCCTCAGGATCGCGAATAAGAGCGGAGTGGCTCCCCAGGGA
>DATKCB010000140.1:0-9472 GCA_035513495.1 Planctomycetaceae bacterium
TTTGCCATAAAGCATGTGTGGAGTCAAGTTTACGAATAATGCTTCACGACCCGGATGTGTGTCAAACCGTGCGATGGAGTGTCATTCGACGGACGGTATCAATCTGTGAGGATTGAAGTTATCGAGATGACCTTCCGGCCGAACTCCCCCAGACACCATAACTGCGAACGATCGTCGCTGTTTATTGACATCGTTCGCACACGCCACCGCTGGCTCTCGCCGATCGGTTGACCGTCTGTCAAATATTCGGCGTTCTGTGAAAAAATGCGATTCCTGGATGACGTTCGGGCTGCGAGGTGAAATAATGGGAGCGGTCTGCGTTCGCTTCATCGTTTCTCAGCCAGACGCTGTTCCATGAATGAAAAACTCTCAACGCCTTCCAGCCCCCCGCCCCGCTTTTATTCTCTGACAGGCTTGTTGTCGCTGCTGGTGGGTTTCGGGCTGTTCTACGCCTGCTGGAAGTACTGGTATTATGTCCGAAGCTGGTCCGATACATTGCGGATCGCTTCGTTTACTTCGGCGTTCGGCCTCACACTGTGGGGACTGAAACAGATCATCACTGATTGGCAATCGCGAAAAAACGCGCGGGCCGCGAGGCGGCAGAAAAAAAACCGCGTCAGCATCCCCGTCGAGGGGATCATTTTTCTGGTGATCATGTCGGTGATGTTTGTCGGTTCGATGCTGGGCCGAAACAACATGCTGTTGCTGGTCTTCTCAGTTCTGGCCGGCGCATTCGTGATGAACGGCTATATTTCATTCAATCTCTTGAGGAAACTGCGCGTCAAGCGACAGGTCCCCTCGATGGTCGTCGCCGGTGAACCGGTCAATGTTTATCTCGAAGTTTCGAATCACAAGCGGATGGCGGTGTGGGTTCTGACCGTGACCGACGAACTCAATGGGCATCGGGAATCTCTGGAAGCGAACGTCGTGTTTACGCGAATTGGGGGACATCAGCGAAAAATCAGCCGCTATCAGCTCCAACTCGTTCAGCGCGGGCGTTATACGCTGGGTCCGCTGATTCTCTCGACCCGGTTTCCGCTGGGGATCGTCGAACGCTCGACGACGTTCGTCAATACCGAGGAAATCATCGTCTGCCCGCAATTGGGAAGGCTCGCCAAGACTCTTTCCCAACGGATCAATCAGGACCAGTTGGTATTGCGAAACGCCACCCGAGCCGGAACGTACGATGACGAATTCCACAGGATTCGAGAGTACCGCCGCGGCGATAATCCCCGCGCGATCCACTGGAGAACCTCTGCCCGGCGCAACGAGCTGATGGTTCGCGAGTATCACGAAAGCCGGGACGACAACCTCACCGTCCTGCTCGATTTGTGGCAACCTCACTCTGCCGGAATCGAAGATTGGGAATGCGTCGAAACGACTGTCAGCTTTGCGGCCACACTAATCCACGATCACATCGGCTCGGTACGAGATTCCGAGATTCGGATTGCCTGTCAGGGAGCGGGGTATTCCGAATGGTGCGGACAGTCGGGCCTGGGCGGATGGCAGTCGATCCTGGCTTTCCTCGCGCTGGCCGAATCGGGTTCTCCCGATTCGTTCGATTTTCTGCAGGATTTCTGGGCCAGGCACTATTCGGCGCATACACGATTTCTGTTATTGACCACGCGAACTCTGGACGAAGTATCGCGGTTGATTGAGAAGCCGGGAAACCATCGCAAGAATGGGGCCACCGGGAATTTCGAACGTGAAGTGCTGATTTACTCTTGCGTGACAGGAGCTTTGGAGGGGATCTTCGAGCTGCCCGAAATCCTGCGCCGCTCCGAGCCACAAGGCGAGGAAAGAACGCAACAACCCGTGAACTCTCCCCCGGGATTGTCGTCAATCTCAGCTTCGTCGGGGAGTCTGTAACGATGTCATTAGCCACTCTGTTTCCGATCAGCGTCTACGTCCTGTTAGCGTTTGCCTCAGGAATTCTGATGTATGCGGAAGCTTCCGGAATGACGACGAACGCGGAGGAAGCCTTGTTTCCTTCGATTCTGACCATCCCGCTCTCGTTCGTCGCTTATCATCTGAGCGAACGCCGATCGAAGATCGTCCTGTATGGCTGGCGGGCGAATCTGCTGGGGACAATCGCTTTGATCGCCGCCGTTTACGAGTTTCGGTCGGACGATGTCGAAGGACGATTGTTGTCGGGCACGCATCTGCTCGTCTATCTGGCGTGGATCGTGATGTTCCTGCAGAAGAATCGCGAGCATTACTGGTGGATGATCGCGCTGGGACTACTGCAGGTTGCCGTGAGTTCCGTGCTGACCCGGGATGTGACGTACGGGTTTCTGTTGATGGTGTTCACGCTGCTGACGATCTGGACCGTCAGTCTGTTTACGGTCTTTCAGGCCTATCAGGACGAAGCCGAGCTGGGAGGAAAAGAGCACGCGAGCGGGCTGTCGCAACGCCTCAGCCCCCAACTCGTCCGTTCGGGATATGGAATTTCGTTATTTGGAACCAGCAGCCGTTCGATGGGGGGAATCGAATACGACAGCAAGGCGAAATGGATCGGCCTGCGATTCGGCGGACGCACGTTGATCATTGCCGGGGGATGTCTGTTCATAGGTTCGCTGTTCTTTTTCTTCACGCCCAGGCTGTGGAGCGACATCAATCCTTTCAACGATGAATCGCTGGCGGGACGAACGGTGACGGGATACTCCGATCAGGTCAAGCTGGGGCGAATGGGAGAAATCCTGGAAAGCAATCAGCCGGTCCTGTCGGTCAAGATCTTCAAACCCAACAACGAGCAGATTTCGGTCGAGAATTTTATCGCGGGGTACGGCTTCGACGAGCCGTACTTTCGCGGTGGAGTGATGGACACCTACGACCGGGGAGAGTGGGGCGCCGCGCGGCGCAGAGATGATGCCCTGAAACTGGATCAGATACAGATCGCGAGTCAGAGTTACCGCCAGGAATACGAACTCGAGCCGATCGGAACCCAGCAGCTTCTCGCGTTGCACCCCGTCGAACAAATCAAAATCCACTCTCCTTCCGACGTTGCAGTGATGTATCTCAACAATTCGTCGATTCTGCGGCGAAACAAGGCCAATGTTTCACATCGCATGATTTACTCCGTTCGGTCTCCCAGGTTTGCGAAGCAATATGGAGCGCGGTCGATCTTTCGGTACGAGTTTATGTCAGGATTGTCTCGGGAAGAGCTGAAATCGCGATATCTCATGCTGCCGACACACGGAATGGACCAGATCGAGCAATTGGCCGCCGAGCTGACCGGTGCGAAAATGGACCCGGCGACCGGGTTCACCGAACCTTCTGAACACGCGGAATACGCCCGGAAACTGGTCGAGCATCTGAAAAACTCGGGCCAGTACACTTATTCCCTCCGAAGCGACATCTTCGATCCCGACATCGATCCGGTTGCAGATTTTCTGTTCAATCGAAAATACGGACATTGTGCGTACTACGCTTCCTCTCTGGCTTTGATGCTGCGTGCCTCCGGTGTGCCGACGCGATTGATCATCGGATATAAAGGAGGCGAACTCGATCTCGAGACAGGCGCCTGGATGGTTCAGCAGCGGCATGCCCACAACTGGGTCGAAGCCTTCTACGACGGAGAGTGGCACACGCTGGATGCCACACCGTTCGCCGAACGGGAAGCCGTCGTCTCGAAAGTCGCCGCGACAACGTGGAGTTGGGCCGCGCTCAAGGATTACCTTCAGGGTTTTTGGACGCGAAACGTCGTGGGATTGAGCCTCAGCGAGCAGCAGCGAAAAATTTATCGAGCCAGCCCGGGCGAAATCAAGGTCTTCTTTATCGAACTCGGAAATTCGCTGGACCGCTTCGTCAAAGAGCTGATCCAGATTGTGCGCTCGCCGAGCCGCCTGTTCAGCGTGCAGGGGGGGCTGGTCGCATTTGTATTTATGCTTCTCATGGTCACGCTCGTCTTCCTCATTCGAAAAGCAAAACAGATTGTCCAGCGCCTGTTTGCCGCACGAAAAGACCGCATTCACCGCCGCCGTCAGGTGGAATTCTACGAACGCTTCCTGGCGCTTTGCGAGCGCAGGCATCTGATCAAACAGCCGGCACAAACTCCCCGGGAGTTCGCCGGTCAGGTGACGGAAACCTGGAACGAACTGCTTTCCGCCGCAGGCTTTACCCGGCTTCCCTCGAAAATTGTCGAGCGGTTTTACGACATCCGATTCGGAGAAAAGATTCTACCCGACGACGAAGAACGGCAACTGGCGCAAGCCCTCACTCAACTCGAACAGGCCTTCCAGCCGGCCGCAACGCACTGATTCGCCGGTCGCGAGCAGCTCCCGGCCGACAGTTCGATCAATGCCGCCCGCGCAAGCGAGGATCGGCGGCATCCCGAAACGCCTCGCCGACCAGATTGTAAGCGGTGATCGTGATGAAGATCGCCATTCCGGGATAGAAGATCAGCCACGGTGCCGAATGAATCGCGTTCCTCCCCGTGAAGAGAATCCCTCCCCACGACGGCGTCGGGACCGAAATTCCGAGATTCAGAAACGAGAGGGCGCTCTCGGTCAGAATCGCTCCCGCGACTCCGAACGTGGCGGAAACCAGCACCGGTGCCATCGCGTTCGGAAGAATATGCCGAAAAATGATTCTCGTTGAGGAGTACCCCAGAGCGCGTCCTGCGACGACGAACTCTTGTTCCGACAGCCGCAGGAATTCTCCCCGCACCAGCCGCGCCACACCGGTCCAACTTGTCAGCCCGATCACCAGCATGATGTTGAAAATACTCGGACCGATAAACGCGACGATCGCCAGGATCAGGAAAAAACTCGGAAAACAGATCACGACTTCGATGATTCTCGAAATGATGATGTCGGCCGCTCCTCGAAAGTATCCCGCGATCGAACCCACGATGATCCCGATCGTCACGTAGATCGATACGGCCACGATCCCGACTGACAAACTGACCCGCCCCCCCCAGATCATCCGGCAGAGCACGTCCCGCCCGGTCCCGTCGGTTCCCAGCACGTGAGGACGCGTCCAGGGCCGGGATTCGATTTTTTGTCCGGGTTCCGGCTTCAGGAGCCGTGCCTGATCGGGATCGGTCAACGGCGCGAGGAGGCCCGAAGCGTAGGCCGGTTTGCCGTAAAGCAGATTGAGATTCGACTCATCGAGCGCATAAGGAATGTGAGGCCAGAGGACCGTTTCGTAAACCACAGGAGCGCTGTCTGCCTGTGCTGAGTCGTGCCTGACACCGTCGCGATAAGGTGACCGGTCGACTCGCTCGGGAACGGCGAACCACCATCCCAGCGCGGCGAGCGTCGGCAGGACCGCGAACGACAGCGGTACGAGTTTCCGGCGTCCTGCCGGATCGAGTTTTCGGATCAGCCGTTTCGACAGCGGCAGGCAGATCAGCAGCAGCGTAAAGCACATGAACCAGATTTCGAGCCAGTCCAGACTCGCAATCACCGGCCAATGCGCGGAAAACACGAGCTGATCGCGGGCCGTTCGAGCGAGATTTCGCAACTCGACGCGGAGTGCCGTCAATTCGGGACGGACGGCGGGATCGAACACCGCCCGTTCGGCGGTCTCGGCGATCGCTTCGATTTGAGCCTGCACGGGGGGGCTGGCTTCGTCGGACAATTGTGCGAGGATTCTCCCCCCGGCGTCGCGAATCACCGTGACTTCATAGGCGGCGTTGAGCAGTTCGATTTCGGTCGGAGATTCGGGAAGACGGCCGATTTTCAGCGCGAGCGTATTGATCGTGCGCAGTGCCTCGTCATACTCGAAGCGGTTCGCTCCGCGATAGTAGAGCGGTTTGTTGTTCGCGAGAAACGGAGCAAACACGCTGATCGAAATCAGCAGAATGATCACCCACCAGGAGATCACGGCCAGCTTTCGCTTGCGAAATTCGCGGAGGATCAGCGTCCACTGGCTTTGCTCGATGACGTGTGTCTGAGAGATCGACTGATTCACCGCTCAACTCCGATTCTCGAACGTGACCTGGGGATTGACCAATACGTACAGGATGTCGGAGATCAGAATCCCGACCAGCGTCAGGATCGCGGATAAAATCAGCGTCGCCATCACCACGTCGTATTCCCGGTCAAAAATGTTCTCGATCGTCCACTTTCCCATACCGTCGATCGCAAAAATGGTTTCGATAATCACGCTGCCGCCGATCAGAAATGGCAGCAGCGAGGCGAACAACGTGATGATCGGGAAGAGTCCGTTGCGCAGCGCGTGGACCAGAATCACGCGCGCCTTGGTCACGCCCTTGGCTTCGGCGGTGCGGATGTAATCCTGATGAATGACTTCGAGCATCCCCGCCCTCATCTGGCGGCTCATATACGCCAGTCCTCCGTACGTCATGCAGACGATCGGCAGAAAGATGTGGTGCAGATAATCGGTGAACCGTTCCCAGCCGGTCATCGATTCGTAACCGTCCGAGTGCAGTCCGAGGATCGGGAACCAGATCGCCTGATTCTTATCGCTGAAGTTCATCCGCAGCAGTTCGGCCATCCAGAAGGAAGGGATGCTGTAGAGCATGAATAATCCGACGGTTGTGATTTTGTCGAAGCCGCTCCGCGGCCAGGCCGCGCTGGCGATTCCCAGCGGGACCGAGATCAGATAGATCAGAAAGAATACGATCAGATTGAGCTGAATCGTGATCTTCAACGAACGTTTGAGGTCCCGTCCGATCGACTGATCCCGCTGGATATAGCGGAGATCGAGATTGTACAGCCGCTCGAGAAATGCCTGAAACTGAATGTGCAAAGGTTCGTCGAGTTTCCAGCGCTGCCGAAACGCCTTGATGGCGTCTTCCGTCCCCCGCGCGGCGTCCATCCCCCCTCCCGCCTTCCCGACCGCACCGAACTTTTGCGCGGTCGGGTCCCCGGGGGCGGTTTTGATGACCAGAAACGAGACGAGGATGATGCCCGCCAGCGTGGGAATCATCAGCAACAGTCGTTTGACGATGTATTGCAGCAATACAGAAACCTCCCTGTGAATCTGGCCGACGCATCTTCCCTGTGCGCGAGTTCGTCCACTCGTCTTACTGAAGTTCTTTGGGAACGTACCATTCCGTCAGATCGAATCCCGGACGCAGTTTGTACCACTTGACTCCCCGAAATCGTTTGTGATACGCGCCGAAGTCCTTGGCTGTATAGAGAAACGTGTAGGGCTGTTCGCGGTCGAGCAGGTGATGGAACGAGTGATAGATTTTCGATCGCTGTTCGAGGTCGACCGTCGTTCGAAACGCTTCGATCAGTTCGTCCGCTTCCGGATTGGCGAACGAGACGTGATTGCTGCTGCGGCTCTCAGTTCCCGCTCCGGAACTGTGCCAGATCTGATAGGGATCGCTTTCGATGCTGCTCAGCCAGGCCAGACGGACGACGTCGAAATCCTTGTTCATCACTTTTTCGAGAAACGACGACCATTCCAGACGATCGACCTGCAGGGAAATCCCCGCCTTCTTGTAGTTCTCCTGCATCACGCTGGCGAGGTCTTCGACCTCTTTCTTTCCGGGAGCGAACAGCAGCTTGAACTCAAACTTTTTTCCGTCCTTGTCGAGAATGCCGTCGTTGTCGGTATCGGCCCAGCCCGCTTCGCTGAGCAGATCGCTGGCGGTGACCGGATCGTATCCCAGCGGTGCGACGTTCTGATCGTACGACGGACCGAAGATATACGCGCTCCCCGAAACCGGAATCGCCTCACCGTACAGTTTCTTCTCGACGAATTCCTCGACGTCGATCAACAACCCCAGCGCCAGGCGAACTTTATGATCCTGGAACAAGGGTTTGTTCAAGTTCCAGCCCAGATATGAGAACGTCGGAATGTACCAGCTCGCTTTCACATAGTTCTTCTGAAACCAGGCGGGAGGACCGGCCAAATCCTCATACATCTGCTCGGAAGTCATTCGAAACAGAAAATCGACTTCGCCCGCCTTGAATGCCGCGAACGCCGTGTTGTCGTCGGGGATGAACTTGTAAATAATCTCGTCGAGATAACTCGGTTTTTCTTCGTTCCAGTAGTTGGGATTCCGCTTCAGCACAATCCGGTCGCCGTCCGACCAGCTCGCGATTTCGTAAGGTCCCGTCCCGAGCGGTTTGCGATTGTAATCGAGGTGCGTATTGAAGAACTTGCCGAAAATCGCTCCATGCACGCTGATTTTGTTCTGGGCTTTTTCTTCCTCGGGCGTTAATTTTTCGAGTGTCAGGGCCTTTTGAAATTCCTTCTCGATCGCCGCTTCGAAGACATGCAGCGGAGGCCCGAACGCGGCGAGACCTCCCGTGAACTCGAACGCCTGAAAGTACTGCTGCGCGTACTGCATCTGAATCACGCCCTCGTCCACCGGATCGCAACGGAAAACATCCGAGTAATAAACCCGGATGGAATCGCCGTCGACGATCGGGTTGTTGATCACGGCATGAGCGAACTGGAGATCGCTCGTCGTGTAGGGATGCCCGTCGGACCACTTGGCCCGCTTGTCCAGAAAAAACGTATGGACCGTCTGCGCCTGGACGTCGATGTAATCCGCTTTGGCCAGTTTGAGGTACGGTTCGTCCCCGAGCATCTCGGTCAGCGGATTATTGGGAGATTCGGTCCGTAGAGCGAGGACGCCTTCCTCCTCGGTGGAAATTTCGGCGACTCCGATCAGTTCTCGTCCGGTCTTGACGTCGTAATCTCCGGCTTTCAATCCCGAGAACTTCACCGTTCCGTCGTCGTCGCTCCATTTGTGGTATCCTTTGCTGGGAGCGCCGACGACATTTTCGTGCGGGAACAATCCGACCCAGACTTTGCCGAGAGGTTTTTTGTCCGGTCCGTAGGTTGTGAATTCCAACTCGACCGGCTTTTTATCGGTGGGCTTGGCCGCGGGATACGACACCTGCAGGCTCTGCTCGGGAGTTTTCCCTTTCAGCGAAACGTACCGTTCTGAACCGGGATAGTCGGGCCGCAGTTTGATGGAGTCTTCGGTGACCCAGTGCGATGCCAGCATCGGTTCGAACTCGAAGGTTTCGGGATTCTGATTGAACAACGCCAGTTGAACCGCGCTCCCCATCATCGATTGAACCGCCGAGCTTTCGGTGATCGGGTTCATCGTCTTCGGTTCGGAGTTGACGCGGACGATAATTCGCCCGCCGGTGACCGGTTTTGTGGGCTGATCGGCCGCGTCCGGATTCCCGAGATCGATGGGAATGGCGGCCTTGAGATCGAGCGATTGACCTTTCATCTTCATGCGGGGGATTTCGATTCCGTCGATTTCCGTCATGATCGGGATCGAGGGGAGATTCGAATCAGCGTCCCGGCCGACGCGAACGCCCGAAAAATCCGACTCCGCGGTCTGGGAACCGTTTCCCGTCCGGTTGGTACTCGCTTTGTCGTTACACCCCGCAAACGGGAACAGGAGTGACAAGCAAAGTGTTACGGCCACTTTCCGGGATTGTTTTGCATTCATCTCTGAAGTTCCTTCGGTGTCGTGAGGTCGGTAAGCTTTGACCCTTTGAGCGTCAATCGTTCCTAACTTCTGCGG
>DATKCB010000141.1:0-8259 GCA_035513495.1 Planctomycetaceae bacterium
GATGGCTGAGACGGGCCAGCGTGCGGGCTTCCCGATTGAACCGTTCCGCAAACGCCGAATCGGACGCGGACTCCGGCCGGATGATCTTGAGCGCCACGGTTCGGTCGAGTTTCGTCTGCCGCGCTTTGTAAACCGCTCCCAGTCCCCCCTGACCGAGCAAGGCTCCGAGTTCGAGCTGGGGAAAATGTGGAGCCAGCAGATCGAGTCCCGGTGCAACGAAGCTCCCCGGCTGAGGCGTTGTGCGGGCATACGCGCTCCCGGAGACCTCGTCTCCGGATTCTGCCTGGATCTTGAGTCCGGCCAGCATCAGACAGCGCGGACAAATCCCCCCCGGTGCGTCGGCCGGAAGTCCTGATCCGCATTTTGGACAAGTCGTGAAGTCCGTCATCAGAATTCCCCTGAAAATGAGTCGTTACCTCTTCTGACGGAAACCATCGCAATGGTAACAAAAAATTTGAGGGAATTGTTCAGTTGTGTCGCGGATTCGGGAAGAAGATTGGTCCGGAGTCCATTCGGGCCCTCGGTGGCGAAGCCGGTTCGGAGCAGGGGCGCGACCGATGGGAGCCGATGGATTTCAGAAAAGGGGAAGCTGTGGCTTGATTCAGAAGCTTAAGCAAGTGCGATCAGTTCGCGGATTCGAGAGTAGCGTGCGATCGATTTTTGACTTTGGGGGGGATCAGTTCGCGATAAACCTCGGCGGTCCGCTCGAGCATCCGTTCGACTCCGAATTCTCGGCTGACCAGTTGCCGGGCCGCCTTGCCGAGTTCTCGCGCCCAATCGGGTTTCGAGAGGAGTTCGATCATTCCGTCCGCCAGAGCGTCGACATCTTCCGCAGGAACGATCAATCCGTTCGCTCGATTGGTGACGACGCTCGCGACCCCCCCCGTGTTCGTTGCGATCACCGGGCGTCCCTGACCCATCGCCTGAAGCATGATGGTTCCCAGTCCCTGCCTCAGCGAGGGGAGACAGAAAATGTCCATCGCCTGAATCGCCGCAGAGAAATCCTTCAGGCGGGGAACGAACGTAACCCGCGACATCATCCCCAACACGCGCGCCAGCTCTCGCAGCCGATGTTCTTCAGGACCGGTGCCGGATACGAGAAACATGGTTTCGGGAAATCTGATCAGAACCTTTTGAGCGGCTCCCAGAAAGAAGTGGACTCCTTTAATTTCTTCGAGCGCTCCGGCGGTTCCGATGACCGCCCGCCGCGCGGGATCGAACAGCAGTTCATCGGATTCGGACTCGGACTTCGATTCGACGCCGCTGGGAATCACACGCACGAGGCCGGGATCGAAATTCGTGTTATCGAGAAAATGTTTGCGGACCGATTCGCTGACGGTGATGACGCACCCCCCGGCGGACAGATTCATGCGAAACACATCACGAGGATTGAGATAGTCCTGAATGGTGATGACCAGAGGAATCTTCCAGTGCGTGCTGAGCCGATTGGCGGCGTGGAGCAATCGACGGCTGTGGACGTGAATCAAGTCCGGTTTCTTGTTCTCAAATTCTGCTTGCAGCAGACGAAGGATGGCCCGATGGATCAGGGGCGTCGACATGTGTGCGATTTGGCGCAAATCGAGCTGACGTCGGAGTTCGGTCGAGAGCTGCTGGGCATCCTGAGCGATCAACTGGACTCGAAATCCGTGATTGGGAAGCCCCCGAGCCAGGAGCAGTGTGTCTGCGGTCGCTCCTCGCATCAACAGCTCGTCGGCGAGAAACAGGATGAAAGGAGGTTCGTCCATTGGTCACGTCCCGCGCTCGTCTGTGCATCACTCGCGTTTTCAACGTTGGGATTTCGGCTTCGAGATGATCTCATTCAACAAAATGACTTGCCGCATTCCCTGCGGAGATTGCAACAGGGCGAACAGTTCTTGAGCGGCAGACGGAGCTTGCCCGGGCAATGTTTCACCTTGATCCGAAACTCCCAAACGCGACTGAACGTGCTGCTCGACGTTCGTTGCCAGGTGGTCGAGTTGAGGTGTCATATAGGTCTGGACATGCGATTGAAGTCCCGACCCGAGCGCGGCGGGCTGCTGCGACGAGAGCGGTTGCTGTTTCTTCAGATTGGGATTTTTTTGTTTCCGTTGTCCCTTTTGCCGTTGCTGGGCGCGCGCTCGTTCCCGCTCCCGATCGGCGGCAGCCTGTTGCCGGCGTTGCCGTTCCTGTTCCTGCCTGCGGCGTTCTTGATCGGCGCCTGCCTGAGGATCCTGCCCGAGTACGTCTTGCAGAAACGCATCGATTTCATTTTGCAGAGGTTGCTGGCGAGGATTGCCTTCCGCGCCGATTCTCGCCCCCCGGGCTCTTTGCTGTGCGGCCTTTTCGTTGGCCGTCTTGATCTGTTTTCCAATCCAACTGAAAAAAGAGATCACCGCGAAGATGAAAAAGATGATCGTTCCGGGATCGACAGCCAGGATCGGATTGAACGGAGATGTGTGCATGGGAATGATTCCCCTCTCAGACGGATCGGTCGCCCGGCATCAGATTCGGTTCGAAGTTTCTCGCGGAGGATTGAATGGTGTCCGTCACTCGGGTTTCTTCATCGGCCGAGCCTGACCCGCACCCGCGATCGAGGCGCGCATGTCGGTATCGGCCTGCAGATTCTTCAGTTCGTAGTAATCGAGCAGCCCCAGTTGTTTTGACTGGAACGATTCGGCAATCGCCTTGGGAACCTGCGCTTCGGCTTCCATCACCTTGGCCCGGTTTTCCTGAATCTTGGCCCGCATTTCCTGCTCCTGCGCGAATGCGGCAGCCCGGCGTTCTTCAGCTTTGGCCTGCGCGACGCGCATGTCGGCTTCCGCCTGATCGGCCTGCAGCCGGGCACCGATGTTTTCACCCACATCGATGTCGGCGATATCGATCGAGACGATCTCGTAGGCCGTTTGGGCTTCGAGTCCCAGATTGAGCACGGTGCGGGAGATTTTGTCGGGGTTTTCGAGGACGGTCGCATACGATTCGGTCGAACCGATCGCCTGCACGATCCCTTGACCGACACGGGCGATGATGGTTTCTTCGGTCGCCCCCCCGATCAACTGGGCGAGATTCGTTCGCACCGTCACGCGGGCTCGGGCTTTGAGCTGGATTCCATCACCCGCAACCGCGTCGAGCGTTCCGGCCGTTCGCTTCGGATCGGGGCAATCGATCACTTTGGGATACACGCTCGTGCGGACCGCTTCCAGAATGTCGCGTCCGGCCAGGTCGATGGCCGCGGCGGTATCCCAGTTGAGTTCGATTTTGGCCTTGGTCGCCGCGATCAACGCCCTCACGACGCGCTCGACGTTCCCCCCCGCCAGCAAGTGTGCTTCGAGCGCTTCCGTCGAGATCGGATAGAATTTCGTCAAGCCCGCCTGAACCGCCATGATCTTCGTGCGGACGATGATCGTGGGATTGACCTTCCGAATCGACATCATCACCAGGTTGACCGGCCCGATCCCCGCCTTGGTCACCAGACATTGCACCCACAACGAAAGATAGCGGGCAAACAAGGCCAACAGGAACAGAATGATCACCAGCACGATGATGCCGATAATCAGATACTTCGACCCTTCTGGATCTTGTGCCAGCAATGAGACGTTCAAAAGTTGTAACATGCGATGTTCCAATATGATCGATCGGTTGTCATCAAAACGTACGGAAAAAGATTGGACGCGATTTGAACTCCCTTTCGCTCGAACCTGTGTTACTCGTCGGGAACCTGAAAGTCAAGATCGGCCTCGTACGGCTGTTTGTTGACCGGCTCGGAAATGTCTGCGTCTGCTTCTGAATCATCGCCGAGCTGAACAGGCGATTTTTTTCCATCCAGAGGATCGTCGCTCTCGACCGCGGGATCGATTTCTCGGATCACGAGCCGTGTTCCGCTGATTCCGACGACCACAACCGGCGTGTTCGGTTCAATCAACAATCCTTCACTTTCGCTGTGATGGCGGCGATCGTTGATCAGCACGAATCCCCCGGGAGTGTGCAACGTCGCCGTTTTTCCTCGTTTGCCGATGAGTTGTTCGAGTTCTTGCCGCGCCTTCAAATTGGCTTTCGATTCGCCAGCGGGAGTCGGTTCGAGCAGCAACTTACGGCCGTATTTCGTTTTGGGAAGAATCACAAGCACCGTTCCGAGCACCGTGGGAATGAGAGTTAAAAAAATGATGAGATAAGTCCACCAGATGAAGGGTGAACTGGTCCCCCAGGCCTTCCACCCGCCCCAGATCGAAATCGTTCCACATAACAACGCAACGAGTGAGATCAAACCTCCTGACGGAATGAAAAACTCCGCCACCAGCAGAAATAGAGTGAGCAATGCCAGCATCACGGCAATGGTCGAGTAGTCCATCGAATCGGGTTTCCACTATTCCTGTACGAAACGAACAATCGAACTCATCAGATCTCAAAATCTCTCAAAATCGCCCCTCGCAGCCGGTTGATTTCGAAAATACTCTCCCGGCTGGAGTCGCGTTCCTCCCGCCTATTCTTGTGTCGCCAGACGGGAGAATCCACGCGCAGAAAATCTGATTTTCAGAATTCTTTTGAATTCGGGGATCCACTCCGTAAAATATCCGTTGTCGAAAGGGATCGCATTTGACATCATAAGCGGTTTGTTTTGTCTGAACCATCCACACGGTTTCGCAGGAGACCGGAGCGAGAAAGAACGAAACATGAATTTTGGTGAGATTGTATTCTACGGTATCCTGGCAATCCTCGGGTTACTGTTTCTCGTTTTCCTGTTCCTGTTTGCCAAATATTTCAAATTATGGCTGCGGGCGTTTGTGACGAAAGCCAAAATCGGACCGCTCACTCTCGTCATTATGTCGCTGCGAAAAATTAACCCGAACGTAATCGTCCAGTCGAAAATCATGTCGGTTCAGGCGGGACTGTCCATTACGACCAACGCGATGGAAGCCCATTATCTGGCCGGTGGAAACGTCGAACGCGTCGTTCGCGCCATGATTGCGGCCCATCGGGCCAAGATCGAACTCGATTGGGACACCGCGGCCGCAATCGATCTGGCGGGACGCAACGTACTCGAAGCGGTCCGCACCAGCGTCGATCCTAAAGTCATCGACTGCCCCGATCCCGCCAAAAGTACCGGCGGAAGAAATACGCTCGACGGCGTCGCACAGGACGGAATTCAACTCAAAGCCCGCGCCCGCGTGACGGTCCGTACGAACCTGCAACAACTCGTCGGCGGAGCGACCGAAGACACCATCATCGCCCGTGTGGGAGAAGGGATCGTCTCGGCCATCGGATCGAGCATCAGCCATAAAGAAGTTCTCAAAAATCCGATGTTGATCGCCAAAGCGGTGCTCAACAAAGGCCTGGATTCGCAGACCGCGTATGCCATCGTGTCGATCGATATCGCCGATATCGACGTGGGCGACAACGTGGGAGCACGCCTGCAGGCCGATCAGGCGGAAGCCGACATGCGGATCGCCCGCGCGCGGGCCGAAGAACGTCGCGCGGCGGCTGTCGCGCACGAACAGGAAATGAAAGCGCTGACCGAAGAAAACCGGGCGAAGGTCGTCCTGGCGGAGGCAGAAGTTCCAAAAGCCTTGGCCGATTCTTACAGATCCGGGAATCTTCGCTCCCGAGCAACCCCGTCCTGAATTCGGACTTGAATTTCGGCAACTCTCCACAGCATAATGAGTTAAGACAAATTCGCGGTCTTGTTGTAAAATACATATTCCATCTGGTACGATTTGTGCGATGAGATCACTTCGGGCCGTCAGGCCGGTATTTTTTTCAAGAGAAGCAATCGTTCAAGCGAAACGAAAGTAAGGAGTCTTTCAATCGAGACGCTCGCACGGACTGTAGCGAAACTGCTGCACCCGGCGAGAGTTTCAAAGGTTTCGGCCGGGCCGGTCGATGATTTCCCAAGACGTACGGATCTTCCGCAGCGATGAGGGTGTGTCGATAGCCCGGAAGGTTCTCTTGACTTTGACGCGCAGCAGCAGGAAGCGACTGTGACGGACAAGAGTCCCCTAGTACGGGACTCACTGGGAGTCTGTTTATTATGAATCAGTCGATCAAACTGGAACTCGACGCACAAGAACGAAACATTCTGCTGCTCGGCTTGCGGCACGTGCGCAGCTCGCACGCGCTGGCGGTTCAGGATCCCACTCACGAAGCCGTTCAGAGACGGTCCGAAAACATCCGCAAAGTCGAAGCCCTGATCGCCCGTCTGAACGGCGCTCCGGCGGAATCTGTTGCGGCAAACGTCTAAGATCGATCGGGATCACGTGAAATCCGGAGCCCGATACCGCAACGTCTGCCTCGAAACAGCGGCCTGCGTTTTTCCGGAAATCATCGTCTCGTCCGAGGAAATCGAGCAACGCCTCCAACCGCTCTACGAGCGTCTCGGTCTGCCCGAAGGTCGGCTCGAGATGATGACCGGAATACGGGAGAGGCGTTTCTTTCCGCCCGGCACAAAACCGGGGGAGATCAGCGTCCAGACCGTCCGAAAAGCGATCGAGCTCTCCGGAATCGATCCTCAAATCATCGGAGCGCTGATTCACGGATCGGTCTGCCGCGATCAGATGGAACCTGCCACCGCGGCGAGAGTTCACGCAGGGGTCGGGCTGCCTGAGACTTGTCTGACGTACGACGTCAGCAACGCCTGTCTCGGACTCTTGAACGGGATGCAGATAATCGCCGATCTGATCGAAGCCGGTCGAATCGAAGCGGGCATCGCCGTCGGGACGGAAACGGGCCGCGGTCTTGTCGAAGGGACCATCGACTCGCTGCTGCACGATTCCACCGTAACACGGCAGGATGCGAAACTGGCGTTCGCATCGCTCACGATCGGTTCGGGTTCGGCAGCCGTCGTGCTTTGCCATCGGGATCTCTCGAAATCCGGACATCGATTTCTGGGAGGAGCCTGGCTGTCCGACACCGAAAGCCACGAACTTTGCGCCGGAGGAGTCGCGGCCGAACGGCACGGAGACTCGCGACCGCGGATGGTCACCGATTCCGAGGGACTGCTGCATGCCGGAATCGCGCTGGCCGAACGGACGTGGGAACTGACCAAATCGACGCTGGGCTGGACCGACGAATCCGTCGATCGTGTCTTTACGCATCAGGTCGGGAAGGCTCATCGCAAACTGCTGATGGAAAAACTCGGATTGAATCCCGATCTCGATTTCCCCACGGTCGAACGGTTCGGAAACACCGGTGCCGCCGCTCTCCCGATGGCTCTGGCTCTCGGAATTGAACAGCAGATCCTCTCTCCCGGAGACCGCGTCGCCCTGCTGGGAATCGGCAGCGGGTTGAACGCTCTGATGTACGGAATCGAGTGGGCCTGATTTTTTCGAATCCGGGAGTCCCACTTTGCGTCGGTTTTTCATAGACTGGGCAGACAAGGATCTCGATCGGAAGCGTTCACCGATCTCCGCGGTCGTCACTCACTTTGGAAGATGCGCCTTCGATGAACAGCTCCGACAAAAACACGGCAGGTATTGCCGTCATGATTTCGTTCGCTTGCCTGATCTGGGCAATGGCGATTCAGAGAGACCAGACATCAACAGCAGAGTCAGCGGCTCCCGGGGCGGATCAGTCCGCAGCGATCCAAGAGGATCATTCCCTGTCAGCCGTGAAGCCGCCGACGCTCCCCGCTCCCGAGTGGACCGCACTGTTCGACGGAAAAACTCTGGACGGCTGGAAAAAAACCGAGTTTGGAGGTGAAGGAGAGGTGGAAGTCGTCGACGGCCACATTCTCCTGAACATGGGCTATATGACCGGCGTCACTTCCACTCGCGAAGATTTACCTCGCACGAATTACGAAATCGAATTGAAAGCCGCCCGGATCGACGGAAACGACTTCTTTTGCGGGCTGACCTTCCCGGTCAAAGAATCGCACTGCAGCCTGATCCTCGGAGGCTGGGGAGGCTCGGTGCTCGGCCTGTCGAGCATCGACGGGATGGATGCCTCCGAAAACGACACGACCGACTATCGCCAGTTCGAGAAAGGGGAGTGGTATCACGTTCGGGTCCGCGTGCTGGACGATCGCATTCAAGCGTGGCTCGATCACGAACGAATCGTCGATCAGGACATCGTCGATAAGGACGTCGGCATTCGGGCCGAGATGGAACTCTCCTGTCCGCTCGGAATTGCAACGTATTCGACGGCGGGAGGGGCGAAAGAAATCCGCATTCGACAACTTTCGAAAGCAGAAATCGAGCACGAGTGAGCAATCCGGCTTGTTGACACGGGAAGTCCGAGTTTGTCCAATCAGAAACGACTTGAGCAACGGGTGGCTGGGGCGCTCTCGCGTGC